>NZ_BAABDO010000016.1:0-84463 GCF_039539665.1 Actinomadura keratinilytica | reverse complement strand
CACAGAACGACATGGCTACGATCCGACTTGGCCCACGCGTCACCGGCCGCGCCGGCAGGGGCCGGCGGGGGCGAGGACGTCTCCGTGGTGCAGCGGATGTGGCCGGACATCGTCGAGGCCGTCAAGCAGCGGAGCAGGGTCGCCTGGATGGCGATCATGTCGGGGGTCCAGCCGATCTCGCTCGAAGGCAACCTGCTGACCCTGTCCTTCGAGGCCGAGGGCGCGCGGACCAACTTCACCAACGGCGGCCGCGACGCGGTGCTCCGCGAGGTCCTCAAGCAGCGCCTCGGCGTCGACTGGCGCATCGACACGGTGCTCGCCGGCGCCGCCCCGGCCCGCGGACGCGGCGGCGGTCCCGCGAAGGGACGGCCCGGCGGCATGCAAGGCGGTTCGCCGGGCCCTGCGGCCGCGTTCGGCGGCTCGGCGGCGCCCGCGCCGTCCCGAGGCCCCGCCGAGCCGGCCCCGGCTCCCGTGCCGCCGCCCCCGTCCGCGCCCGCCGCATCGGACCAGGGGCCATGGACCGTTGCAGCGCCCAAGCCGTCCGTCACCCCCGCCCCCGTGCCGCCGCCCGCGGACGAGCCGCCTCCGCCGGAGCCGCCTCCCCTCGACGAGAGCGACGAGGTGGACCCCGAGGGGGACGCCGACGCCGACGGCAGCGAGGCCGAGCTGAACGGGATGGCGCTCATCATGCGCGAGCTCGGCGGACAGATCATCCGCGAGATCGACAACACCTGACCCCGGCCCGTCGCGTCGGCGGCCACGCCTTCTCCGGCCGTGGGCCGGTGATCCCGGCATGCCCCCGATCGGACGTGTCGATCGGGACGATAGGGGCACTTGGGGCGATACGGTCGGGCGTGGCAAGGGCGTCGCCGCAGTCGGCGTCCGGGCGCAGGCACGTACCGCATCACGTTCGAACCCCGTAGTCTCGGGAAGACAGACGTGCGGTGGTCGTCGGGTGGCCGAGCACGAGGCCCCGCGAGGGGCCAGGAAGGCCCCTGGAAGGGGGCCGAGAGGAACGGAGTGACCGTGGAACCCGGTGGTCAGTTGAACATCCAGGAGCTGTTGCAGCAGGCCCAGCGGATGCAGGAGCAGTTGTTCGCCGCGCAGCGCGAACTGGCCGAGGCCGAGGTGCAGGGCAGCGCGGGCGGCGGCCTGGTGACGGCGACGGTCAACGGCCAGGGCGAGGTGACCGCGATCTCCATCGACCCCAAGGCCATCGACGCCGACGACCCGGCCGACACCGCCGAGACCATCGCCGACCTGGTGCTGGCCGCGATCCGCGACGCCGGCCGGGCGGTGACGCAGCTGCAGGAGCAGAAGATGGGCCCGCTCGCCGAGGGACTCGGCGGGGGTGGCATGTCGGGCATCCCCGGAATGCCGGGTCTGCCGGGCGCGGGTGGGGCGCCCGGAGTCTGACCCGCGGCCCGGATCCCGGCCCGCCGCCGTCCCGGCGGATCCCGGTCCCCGGCTCCGCCTGAGGGCCGACCCACCTGTCCCAGCAGAACGAGCGTGGAAGGAACGGACCGTTGTACGAAGGGGTCGTCCAGAACCTCATCGACGAACTGGGTCGGCTGCCCGGCGTCGGCCCCAAGAGCGCGCAGCGGATCGCCTTCCACCTGCTGGCCGCCGACCCCGCCGACGTGGAGCGGCTGGGCAAGGCCCTCAAGGAGGTCAAGGAGAAGGTCCGCTTCTGCCGCACCTGCGGGAATGTGGCAGAGGAGGAGGAGTGCCGGATCTGCCGGGACGCCCGCCGCGACCCGCACGTCATCTGCGTGGTCGAGGAGTCCAAGGACGTCGTGGCGATCGAGAAGACCCGCGAGTTCCGGGGCCGCTACCACGTGCTCGGCGGGGCGATCAGCCCCATCGAGGGCGTCGGCCCCGACGACCTGCGCATCCGCGAGCTGATGCAGCGCCTGGCGGACGGCACCGTCACCGAGCTGATCCTGGCCACCGACCCGAACCTGGAGGGCGAGGCCACGGCGACCTACCTGGCGCGCCTGGTCAAGCCCATGGGCATCACCGTCACCCGCCTGGCCAGCGGCCTGCCGGTGGGAGGCGACCTGGAGTACGCCGACGAGGTGACGCTCGGCCGCGCATTCGAAGGACGGAGGCTCCTGGATGTCTGACACCAACAGCCCGCAGGACTGGAACGCCCTCGCCGAACGGGTGGCGCGGCACGTGGACAACTACCTCGGCGGCCTGGAGGCGGTCGCGCGCGGCGAGGCGGGCCCGCACACGGTGCCGATGCTGCTGCTGGAGGTCTCGCAGGTCATCCTGGCCGGTGCGCAGCTGGGGGCGAGCCAGGACGTGATCCTGCCGGACAACTGGGAGCCGGAGGTCGGCGAGGACCCCGACCTGGACGAGGTGCGGCAGGGCCTGGCCGAGCGGCTGCTGGCGATCGACGAGTACGTCGAGGTCTTCGACCCGTACAAGGACACCGAGCCGACGTCCTACCGGCTCTCGGACGACCTGGTCGACGTGGCGAGCGACCTCGTCCACGGCCTGCGCCACTACCAGCAGGGCCGCCCCCTGGAGGCGCTGTGGTGGTGGCAGTACTCCTACTTCAACCACTGGGGCAACCACGCCGGCGCGGCCCTGCGCGCCCTGCACGCCGTCGTCGCCAACGCCCGGCTGAACGTGGCGGAGGAAGCGCCCGCGGTTCGTTAGCCCCTGCCGCGCGCCCGAGGGCTGGTGTGCTTCCGTCCCGTCCCCGGCCTCGTTGCGGATCCCGTCCTTCACCGTCGGTGCTTCGTATCCCGGGGGCCGCCGGGCGGCAGCCTTGTCGCGTGCGGGGTCTTCTGCCCCGCCTGCGCCCTACGGGCGGCGGCGACCGAGCGGCTTCTTCCCCTCGATCACGACGCTCACTGAGGACCATCCCGTCCCATATGTTGAGATATATGGCCACATGCTGGTAGTTATCGGCTCGTAATCCAGTGGTCGAGCCTCGGTAGACTCGTCGCCGGTACGTCAGACCCCGATCCGAGGAGCACCACCCGTGGCTCTTGTCGTGCAGAAGTACGGTGGCTCCTCCGTAGCGGACGCCGAGTGCGTCAAGCGGGTCGCCCAGCGCATCGTCGCGACGAAGAAGGCGGGCAACGACGTGGTCGTCGTCGTCTCCGCCATGGGTGACACAACGGATGAGCTGATCGATCTGGCCGAGCAGGTCAGCCCGCTGCCCCCGGGGCGCGAGCTGGACATGCTGCTGACGGCCGGGGAGCGGATCTCGATGGCGCTGCTGGCCATGGCCATCGCCAACCTGGGCCATGAGGCGCGGTCGTTCACCGGCTCCCAGGCCGGTGTGATCACCGACGGCTCCCACGGCAAAGCCAGGATCATCGACGTCACGCCCGGCCGCATCCGCGACGCGCTGGACTCGGGCTCCATCGCCATCGTGGCCGGCTTCCAGGGCGTCTCCCAGGACTCCAAGGACATCACCACGCTGGGCCGCGGGGGCAGCGACACCACCGCCGTGGCGCTGGCCGCGGCGCTGAACGCCGACGTGTGCGAGATCTACACCGACGTGGACGGCGTCTTCACCGCCGACCCGCGGATCGTCCCGGCCGCCCGGCGCATCCCGCGCATCTCCTACGAGGAGATGATGGAGATGGCCGCCAGCGGCGCCAAGATCCTGCACCTGCGCTGCGTGGAGTACGCCCGCCGCTACAACATCCCGATCCATGTGCGCTCCTCGTTCAGCCAGCGGGAGGGCACCTGGGTGGTCGACAGCGACGACATCGAAGGACAGGACATGGAGCAGGCGATCATCTCCGGGGTCGCGCACGACCGCAGCGAGGCCAAGATCACGGTGGTCGGGGTGCCGGACAAGGTGGGCGAGGCGGCCACGATCTTCCGGGTGCTGTCCGACGCCGAGATCAACATCGACATGATCGTCCAGAACGTGTCGGCGGCGTCCACCGGCCGCACCGACATCTCCTTCACCCTCCCGGCCAGCGACGGGCAGACCGCCCTGACCGCGCTGAACAAGGTCAAGGAGCAGATCGGCTTCGAGTCGCTGCGCTACGACGACCGGATCGGCAAGATCTCGCTGATCGGCGCGGGCATGCGCTCCCACCCGGGCGTGACGGCCAAGTTCTTCTCGGCCATCGCCGACGCCGGGGTCAACATCGAGATGATCTCCACTTCGGAGATCCGGATCTCGGTGGTGGTGGCGCAGGACGACGTCGACACCGCCGTCGCCGCCGCGCACCACGCCTTCGACCTCGACGCCGACCAGGTGGAGGCCGTCGTCTACGGAGGCACCGGACGCTGACCGCCCGCACCCGTGCGTCTCTCCGACCAGGGGCGCACGGGTCGTGACCCGGCCACCGAGCGCCAGACCCCTTGGCGCGGCGGCCGGGTGTGACCGACATCCGGCCGTCCGCCGTCGATCACGACGCGCGGGCGGCCGATTTCCGGCGCCGCGGTGAACCTGCCCCAGCGCACGGCGCCTGGACCGCGCATCGCCGCCCGCGGCGCCCCCGTCCAAGCGCTCAGCCGATCACACGGGACGGCAGGGCAGCCGCGGTCTCACGCAGAGCCAGCACCACGTCGGTCGAGCACCACCAGCGGCGCCAACGCCCGACGTGAGGAATATGAGCGCAGCCGAAATCGGGCGGCTTCACCATGGCGCAGGCCACAGCGGCGGCCCGGCAGGCACCGCCGCGCCCTCGGCGGCCGCTGGGACACACACGCGGCTCTTCGGCGCTGCGCAGGGCGTGTGGGGTCGAGGCTTCGGCAGTGCGGCGGCGGGCAGGTCGAGGCAGCACCGGCAGATGGCGGTCCAGCGGCGCATCCGCCCAGCACTGGCGTCAGGCGGAGCGCTTCGGTCCGTCCGCAGCCAAGTGCGGCGTACTGGCAGCCGTCGGGGCGTACGCGCGGCCTGTATGGCATGAGGTTGGGTAGGGCCCGGGGAAGCGACCCAGACGGCCGACCCGGTTCCGTTCAGCTGGCGATCGGCGGCACACCTACCGAGCACCAGCGTCGCGCAGGGCGGTTTGGTGTGTCTGCGGCTGAGAAACACGTGCAGTGCTGGTACCGCGTTGGTTGTGCGGCACCGGCGGTGGCGGCGGTGAGCACGGAGTCGGGCTGTCGCCGGGGATGGGGGCCACCAGGTAGGGCGGCTGCAGCATGGTGCGGGCCAGAGCGGGTGGTCCGCAGGTAGTGCCGTGCCCCTCGTTAAGGGAGCTGCGTCCTTGAGAGCCGTCGGTATGCCGCCGTGGCGTGCGTGGCCTGTCGGCCATGTGCATGGTGTGCGGGGTCAGGGTGTTTGGCAGCGTGGCGGCACGGGGGTTGTCAGGAGCAGGGGGGCGGTGGGCGCATGGTGGACCGGTGGTGTCCGGCTAGCGGCACACCCGCTGCGCACTGGGGTCGCGTCGGGCAGGTTTGGTCCGTGTGCGGCGTGCTGGCGGCCGTCGGGGTGTGTGCGCGGCAGTTGATGGGGCGTGTGGGGGCGGGGTGTCCGACGCGTGGTCGGCGGTTACGTGCCGAGGGCGGCGTGGATGTGCGTATGGAATTCGGTGAGTCTCCGGTGGACCGGCCTTGAGGGGCTATCGGGGCCCGTGGGGCTGCTGTCGCGCCGTCTGCCTGCGACGTGCTTGTGCACAGGGTGGCAGTGCACTCGGCCTTGCCTGGCGGTCGGTGGCCGGCCGGGGCAGTCGTGCCGGAACGCCTGTCGGGGGGCCAGCCGTTGGGGCGGACGGACGGCGAGGCGAGCATGGCGCAGGCAACCGATGCTGCAGATGTCGGACGCCTAGAGCGTGGCAACGCCCGCCTGGCCACGGGGAAGCGGGGTGTTCGCCGGGTGCGGTCTTGGGGTGCTTGGCGGTGACAATGGGGAGCTCGCGGACGCCGTACGACAGCCGGTGTTCGTCGGGATGCGGCAGGACGGCAGGTGTTCGGTGAACCCTGCGGCGCGGTGGATCGTTGGACGCACCGGATGGCAGGTACGGACGACGACAACGTGAGCGCGACACCATGAGCTCGGCACCGCGGGCGTCGGGGCCGAGCGGGAGGGAGGGCCCGGGGATGAGCTCCAAGCCGACCCTGGCCGTCGTGGGCGCCACCGGCGCCGTCGGCGGCGTGCTGCTCGGCATCCTGTCCATCCGCCAGGACGTGTACGGGGAGATCCGGCTGGTGGCCTCGCCGCGGTCGGCGGGCCGCAAGCTGACCGTGCGGGGCGAGGTGGTCGAGGTCCTCGCGCCGGAGCCGGAGGTGTTCGACGGCGTCGACATCGCGGTGTTCGACGTGCCCGACGAGGTGGCGGCCGAGTGGGCGCCGGTCGCGGCGGCCCGCGGTGCGGTGGTGGTCGACAACTCCGCGGTGTTCCGCCTGGCCCCCGACGTGCCCCTGGTGGTGCCGGAGGTGAACCCCGAGCAGGTGCTCGACCGGCCGCGGGGCATCATCGCCAACCCGAGCTGCACCGTCCTGTCGATGATCGTCGCGCTGGGGGCGCTGCACCGCATGTACGGGCTGCGCGAGCTGGTGGTCGCCTCGTACCAGGCCGCGTCCGGCGTCGGCCGGGCGGGCATCGAGACGCTGTACGACCAGCTGGAGCGGGTCGCCGGACGGCGGGAGCTGGGCAACCGGGCCGGGGACGTGCGGGCCGCGGTGGGCGAGTTCGGCCCGTTCCCGGCGCCGCTGGCGCTCAACGTGGTGCCCTGGGCGGGGGCGCCCGAGGACGGCGGCTGGTCGTCGCAGGAGCTGAGGATCCGCGACGAGTCCCGTAAGATCCTCGGCCTGCCGCATCTGAAGGTGTCGGCGACGTGCGTGCGCGTCCCGGTGGTGACCGGGCACTCGCTGGCGGTGCACGCGGTGTTCGACGCCCGCGTCGACCAGCGGGAGGCGCAGGCGGTGCTGGCGGCCTCGCCGGGCGTGGTGCTGCTGGACGATCCCGAGGCGCACGAGTACCCGACGCCCGCCGACGTCGTCGGCACCGACCCGACGTGGGTGGGGCGGGTGCGCCGTTCCCTGGACGACCCGAGGGCCTTGGATCTGTTCCTGTGCGGGGACAATCTCCGTAAGGGAGCGGCCCTCAACACCGCGCAGATCGCCGAACTGGTCGCCGCCGAGATCACCGGACGGTGAGTGCCGACCGGGCGGACGCGCCGTCCCCCGCCCGGCCGGGCGGGGGACGGCGGGCCGGGCGGTCGCAGTGGCGGCGCGGCGAGGAGATTTAGGGTGGCGAACGTGACCGAGACCAAGGCGGTGAAGTCGGAGCAGACCCGGGCGCTGATCGTGGAGACGGCGCTGCGGCTGTTCCGCGAGCGCGGGTACGAGGCGACGACGATGCGGGCCATCGCCAAGGAGGCCGGGGTCTCGGTCGGCAACGCCTACTACTACTTCGGCTCCAAGGAGGAGCTGATCCAGGCGTACTACGACGAGCTGCAGGAGGAGCACGTCAAGGCGTGCCGGGCGGTGCTGGACCGCGAGCGCGACTTCGCGCCCCGGCTGCTGGGCGTGCTGAAGGCCCGGGTCGACACGATGGTGCCGTACCACCAGTTCGCCGGGAAGTTCTTCAAGTTCGCCGCCGAGCCGACCAGCCCGCTCAACCCGTTCAGCGCGGAGTCCGGCCCGGCGCGCGCCGCCGCGGTGGCGATCTACCGCGAGGTGGTGGACGGCTCCACCCTGAAGATCGACCCGGAGTTCCGCCAGGAGCTGCCCGAACTGCTGTGGCTGTACTCGATGGGCATCGTGCTGTACTGGGTGCACGACAGCTCGCCGGGCTGCCGCAAGACGTACCTGCTGGTCGAACGCACCGTGCCGCTGGTGAACCGCATGGTGGCGATGTCCCGGCTGCCGGGTTTCAAGTCGGTCACCCGCGAACTGGTCGACATCATCCGCGACGTGCGCGCCTGACGCCCGCCCGGCGCGCGGCCGGGCGGGCGCCGGGCGTCACGCCATGCCGAGGTGCTTGCGGGCGAAGGCGATCTCGGCGGCCATCTGCTTGATGCGTTCCTCCACCACCAGGGACCCGTGGCCGGCGTCGTACCGGTACACCTCGTGCGGACGGCCCAGTTCGGCCAGCCGCGCCAAGTAGTTCTCGATCTGCCGGATGGGGCAGCGCGGGTCGTTCTCCCCGGCCAGGATCAGCACGGGCGCCTTGACCCGGTCCACGTAGGTGATCGGGGACGAGGCGCGGTACCGCTCCGGCACCTCCTCGGGGGAGCCGCCGAAGAGGCTGCGGTCGAACGCCTGCAGGCCCTCCATCTCGTCCTCGTACGCCGCGACGTAGTCGGCGACCGGCACCGCAGCCACCGCCACCGACCAGTCGTCGGGCCGGGTGCCGATGCCGAGCAGGGTGAGGAAGCCGCCCCATGACCCGCCGGTCAGCACGAGCCGGGCCGGGTCCGCCAGGCCGGACTCGACGGCCCAGTCGCGGACGGCGGTGATGTCCTCCAGTTCGGTCAGGCCGACGCGGCCCTCGATCGCGTCCCTCCACTGCGACCCGTACCCGGTCGACCCCCGGTAGTTGACGCGCACCACCGCGAAGCCGTGGTCGACCCACGCGGCCACCGACGGGTCGAACGAGTCGTCGTCCTGCGCGGTGGGGCCGCCGTGGACCTCGAAGACCACGGGGTAGGGGGCCGAGCCGCCCTCCGGCTTGCTGACCAGCGCGTGGATCGGTCCGGCCGGGCCGTCCACCCACACGTCCTCGACGGGCACCGACGGCGGCGCGGGCGGGCCGGGCGGCGTCAGCACCACCGCGCCGGAGGTGGACCGGATCACCGGCGGCTCGGCGGCCGACGACCAGGAGAACTCCACGGTGCCGTCCGGCCGCGCGGTGGCGCCGCCGATCACGCCGCGCGGGGTGGCGATGGGCTCCAGTTCGCCCGCGGCCAGGTCGTAGCGGTACAGCTCGTCGCGGGCGTGGTGGGAGTGCGAGACCAGCAGCGCCGAGCCGTCCGGGTACCAGTCGGCGTCGATCTCGCCGGGCAGGTCGAGGACGATCTCCTGTTCGGTGCCGGCGACCGGGTCCCAGATCAGCATCTCGTCCCGGCCGCGCCGCTCGTGGCTGACCAGCAGCCGCGTGTCACCGGGCACCGGGGCGAACCCGGCGCCCCACACGCCCTTGCCCGGCCCGTCCCACAGGTCGGCGACGGTCGTGCCGTCCGGCCGGACCACGCGCAGCGCCATGTGCCTGCTGTCGCCGTGCTCGCTGTGCCCGATGGCGATCAGCGTCTCGTCCCGGGACAGGGCGGCCACGTGGGCGTCCTCGGCGTGCTCGTACAGCACCTCGGGGTCGGCTCCGGGCCGGCACAGGTGGACGAAGTTGCCCGCGTCGGTGGTGCGGCCGACGAGCGCCAGGCCGCTGGTGCCCAGCGCCAGCCCGGCCGGGTAGGACGGCTCCAACCCGGGCACGGCCGGCACGCTGTCGCCGCCTTCGAACGGGGTGCGCATCCACACGCCGAACTCGTCGCCGTCGGTGTCGGCGAACCACCAGATCCACTCGCCCGTGGGGTCGACGCCGCCCATCCAGGTGCCGTTGGGCCGGTCGGTGACCTGGCGCCGGTCGCCGGTCGTCCGGTCCCAGGCGTAGATCTCCCAGGTCCCGGTGACGTTGGACCGGTAGACGCAACGGTGCGGGGCGGTGCGCGCCCAGCCCGGCAGGCTCACTCGCGCGGCTCGGAACCGGGCCTTCCAGCGCTCTTCGTCGACCATGCCCCTCAGTATCGCGGACGCTCCGCCATGCCGCGCCCGCCGTGATCGGCGGTGCTGTCGGCCGGAGGGAGAAGGTTCGCGAATGGTGGCGATCGTCTGAAATGGGAATGCTGTGGGCATGAGCAGGTCCCAGGACCGCCGTGCCCGACCGGACGCGGTGCGGGTGGTGTTCGCACTGCCCAAGGAGGACGAGGACTGGCCGCCGGCCGCCTCCGAACGGGTCTGGGCCTTCCCGATCGCGGAGAACCGCGTCGAGGTGGCCAACATCCCGTTCTTCGTCCGCGGCATCGCCCTCGGCGACGTGGTGCGCACCGAGGTGGACGACGAGGGCGTGCTCTGGGCCAGGGAGGCGGTGCAGGGCTCCAACAACTGCACGATCCGGGTGGCCGTGCTCCGGGACGGCGCCCTGGCCGGTGACCGCCGGGCCGTTCTCGACATGTTCGCCCCCCTCGGCGTGGAGGGCGAGGGCATCGCGCAGTCCGCGCTCGTCGCGCTGAACGTCCCGCCCACCGTGGACCTCCCGGCGGTGCGCGACCTGCTGCGACGCGGCGAGAGCCAGGGCTGGTGGGACTACGAGGAGGGCTGCACCACTCCCGCCTGGCGGGCCCTGGCGGGACAGGCTTGAGGTACGCGCCGGAGGCGCCCCTGGCACGGGCGGCCGGGCCAGGGTGAAGGTTCAGACATCCGCCGGAACGGACCCGTCGGACGCCTCCGACGGCATTGGGAGGGAGCCGGCGGCGGAGCCGCTGCCCGGGTTGAGGGTGCGGTGGACGGCGCGGGCGACCCGTTCGATCGTCTGGATGCCGTACTCCATGGTCGGAGAGTCCTGGGTCAGCACGACGATCAGGTAGTCCTGGCCGCGTCCGTCGAAGGCGCCGATGCTGTGCACGCGCCAGTACCGGCCGAGGCGGGGCAGCCAGCCGTTCTTGACGCGCCAGCGCATCCAGGAGGGCCGCCCGGCCGGGGCGCCCCAGCGCTGCTCGGGGATGACCCGCCCCATCAGATCGAGCACGTACCGCCGAGAGGCCGTGGTCAGCACGCTGTTGCGGCTGGTCAGCAGCCTGAGCAGGCGCAGTTCGTCGAACGCGGTGATCTGCGTCAGCCCCCAGTGGCCGTTCGCGCCGAGCCTGGTGCGGCGCATCCCAGCCAGTTTGAGGAAGCGGTTCAGGCGCGTGCGGCCGACCGCGTTCCACAGCGTGGACGCCGCGGCGTTGTCCGACCTGGTGATCATCTTCTCGGCCAGGCCGCGTTCGCGGGCGGTCAGTCTTCTGCCCTGCTCCTGGGCCTTGCGCAGCAGGGCGGCCAGAATGGTCACCTTGACGACGCTGGCGGAGTCGTAGCGGCGTCCGGTGTCCACCGCGCAGGACAGCTTGCGCTTGCGGTCGTAGACGGCCACGGACTCGGTGCCGGTGCGTCCGCTGAGCGCGTTCTGGACGGCGCGGCTGAGCGTCCGAGCGGTCCCCGGGCTCTTGGCCGACCGGCAGATCTGCGCGAGCCGCCCCGCCGCCGCACCGTGCCCGGCGGCGGTTGCGACGCCCGCTGCCGCACCCCCCGCCGTAGTGCCGTGGAAGACCAGCACGGCACCGGCCAACACAAGCGCTGACCTGGTCTTTCGCGCACCTGGTGACATGGCGCCACGGTAGTGATCGCCGCCCCGGGGGTGGCAAGCACCGCCCGTCCCACGGCGCGCCGCCCAAGTTATCCACAGCCTGTGGAGTGAGCGGTATGTGTTCGATCGCCCGCGCTACGCTCTCCGCGAGCTTCGGCGAACCCTCCCGAGAGAGACCGATGAAGGCCATCCCCGTCGCCCTGAGCGTGCTCGTCGTCGCGCTCGGCGCCGGCGCCTGCTCCGGCAGCGACCGCTGGTGCGAGCACGACGCGACCGACACCAGGGTCAGCGACAGCTACTGCGAGAAGAACACCCCCGGCTACGAGTGGGAGTACGGCGACTCCGCCAAGAAGTCCAAAAAGAAGAAGGCCGAACAATGACCGTTCCCGGACCGGCCGCGCTCCGCCACGCCGTGCGGCCGCACGCCCACGTCGGCGCGGCCGCACCGCCGTCCCGGCGGACGTCAGGAGGTGCGGCGCAGCAAGGTCGCTCTGCCCGGTCGGCGCCGACGTCTGCGCCGTCGCCGGGTGTCTTCGGGGACGTCCTCGGCGAGAAGCTGCTTGAGGGAACGGGGAACGATCACATCGGACTGTTCGGCGAACCGTGAACGGCGCATCGGGCTTCTCCTTGCTGGTCGGAGCCGGCGCTGAGGCGGGCCGGCGCATTGGGCCGGGGAAGATCGTCGGTCGCCGTCCGAAGGCGTCAGACGGCGGCGCGGGGTCGCGTGGGCGCGGTCGCGTAGGCGCGTGCCACCGAGGTCAGGGCCCAGCGCATCCGGGCCGCATACGTGTCGGGGTGATCGCCCGCCTCCTGGGCGACGTAGGCGGTGCAGACCGCACGGTCACCGCCGCAGGCGCACAGCCGCTCGTCGATCGCGGCCCGTACCTGCTCGGCGGACGGACGGTCGGACTCCTGCAGCCGCGAGGCGAACAGGACGTGCGCCAGGTCGGCGGCGCTCAGCGAGGTGAGGCTCATCGGTGCCTCCTTCCCTTCAAGGGGATTTCGACCCTCTGCCGCTGGTTACGACTCTGACGGGGACTCCTGCTCACCGCCATCCGGGAAAACCCTCATTCGGCTGGATCCACCCCCTACACCTACCCCGCCCGAAGTGGCCAACCGCCCCCGGCCGCCCGTCGCCGCCCCGGCCGCCCGTCCGCCGCCGCAGGCCGCCCGCGCCTGCTCCTCAGCGTCCGACCGAGCCCAGCCACAGCAGATCGCGGGCGCGGGTCATGGCGACGAACAGCCGGCGGCGGGCCAGCTCGGCGCGCTCCCGGGCCGGATCGCCGTCCGCCGACGCGCGGATCTCCGCGTCGTGGCGCGGCAGGAAGACCTGCTTGAACTCCAGACCCTTGGCGCGATGGTAGGTGCCGATCTTGATGGCCTCGGCGGGGCGCCCGTCGTAGTTCTCCAGCCGCAGCACCGGCAGCCCCGCCCGGGTGAGCACCCGGTGGTAGTGCTCGATCTCGCGGATCGACCGGCACAGCACCGCGGCCCCCGCCAGCGCGCCGCCCCCGCCGCCGTCCCCGTCCTCCCGAAGCCGCCGCAGCGCCGCCACCAGAAGCCGGTCGTGCTCGGCGGCGTCGGCCGCGACGGCCCGGACCACCCGGCCGCCGTCGTAGGCGGTCTCGACGGCGCGGCGCCCGTTGGGGCTCGGCCCTTCCAGGTCGTCGAACGGATCGTCCGAGACGACCTGCATCGCCTCGTCCAGGATCGCCGCGGCGTTGCGGTAGTTCGTGCGCAGCACCGCGCCCCGCCCCTTGATCGCGATACCGGCCTCGGCCAGCCGGAACCCGCCGGGGTACACCGCCTGCTGCCCGTCCCCGATCAGCAGCAGGCCGTTGGGGCCGTCACCGGCCAGCGCGTGCAGCAACCGCACCCCGACCAGGGTGAGGTCCTGGACCTCGTCCACGATCACCGCCGCATACGGCGGATCGGCGGGACGCCGGCGCACCTCGTCCAGCGCCGCCAGCAGCACGTCGTTGAAGTCGTCGACGCCCCGCCGCCCGCGCAGCATCTCGTACTCCTCGTACAGCAGCCAGGCGGCCTCCCGGTGCTCGGTCTTCAACGCGGTACGGCGGCCGTGCCGGGCCACCTCCCGGTACTCCTCCAGCGAGGTGATCCCGCGCCCCTTGATGACGTAGTCGATCTCCTCCCTCCAGTAGCCGGGCGTCGGCTCCACATCGACCAGGACGCTTTCGCGCCCGACCCGCATCCAGGCATGCGAGAACGCGTCGTCCACCCACCGGCTGTTCAGGTTGACCGCGACCCCGCGCTCGGCGAGGAACGCCTGCGCCCAGCCGTGCAGACTGCGGAACTCCACCCGGTCGGCGAAGTGCCCCGCCAGCCGCTGGAACAACTGCCCCTGCACCCGGGGCAGGTTGTTGGCGAACGTCACGTACAGGACCCGCCCGGTGCCCCGCGCGGCCAGATGCGCCGCCCGGTGCAGCGCCACCACCGTCTTGCCCGTCCCCGCCGGCCCGCTGATCCGCGCGGGACCGCTCCAGTCGCGCCGCACCAGCGCCACCTGGTCGGCATGCAGGAACGTCATCCACCGCTCGATCGGCGCATGCAGCACCGATTCCAGCGCGGCCTTCTCCACCTCCGCCACGTCGAACAGCGCCGCCGCCTCGGGCCGCTCGTCCGCCGGGCCGTCCTCCAGCACGGTGACCTCGTAGGCCGGGAACTCCTCCTCCAGCAGTCGGCTCATCATCTTGACCATGGAGGCGGTGAGCCGCCTGGGCTCGGCGACCAGGGCGTGCACGACGTCGGGATGCCCGAGGAGCCGCACCCGTCCGATCCGCTCGTCCAGCCGGTGCCCGGCGAACACGATCAACGGCCGCACCGCGACCGGCGACATCCCGTACTCGGCGACCTTCTCCTCGGCCGTGCGGGCCATCGCCAGCACCCGGGCGACGTCCGCGTCCCGCCGCTCACCCCCGGCGGCCAGGTGGCCGTCCTCGACCCGCGGCCGGTCCCGCCACCGCTTGACGTCGATGACGAACACTCCGCCGGGCCCGACGAGGATCATGTCGACGTTCGCCGTCCGCGTCCCCGGCCACCGCCGATCGACGAGCAGCCGCCACCCCGTCCCGGTCAACGTCAACAGCGTCGCCGCGACCTGCCGCTCCGCCTCGGCCGCCGCCTCCCAGCGCCCGGCCTCCTCCCAGGCCTTCCGCGACCGCCGTGCGAGCTCCAGAGCCTGCTCGCGTGCCCGCCGCCCCCGTGCCCCCGCAGAATCCCCAGCCGCCACCGAGCACCCCTAGCCGTTCCGCCAGAAAGCCACGATCCCTTAACACATAGCAACAATCCGCCCCTCACAACAGCCACCGATTGCCTCACCCCGGCCGCCACCAGAGGGGTCCGCACGACCTTTCATGCTGCAGGACCCACCGCCGTCCACACCCCATTGGCAGGTGAAACCGACGAGCACATCCCGAAAACCGGCCCAGCAACCCCCTGAACCACCGCAACGGATCCCAACCCCCGCACGAAGAAAGCATCACCTTCCCGCCACAACCGAGCCGAACGCGAAACCAACGGCGCCCTCCGCCGCCTGACACCGCCCCACGCTTTGCGCCGGCAGGTCTGACCTCGCAACGCGCGCTAGGTCGTGTTTCATGGAGCCAGAGAGGAGCCTGATAGCGGGCGGCGGGCTTGACAGGGCGGGTGTCCACGGCCCGATGGCATGGCGTCCCTGGTGGTCGGCCGGGTCGAAGGCGGGTGGACGACCGTTGCTGCTGTCGGGCCTGGTCTCCGCAACCGGGACCATGGCGGCGACGCTCGCCGCACTTTGAAAAACGCCCTAGATGATCACGGCGGGCCCGCAGCAGCGCGGCCGGGTGATGACAGGCGGGCCTGGTAGAGCAGGTAGCGATACCGCGCTCACTTTCGGGCCGGTTGATGCGCCGTTCGACCTCGTTGCAACGCCGGGAGAACAGCCGCATCCGATACGAGCGGGCGGCCCCAGACCACGGCAGGCACGCCGGTGTCAGAGCGGTTGGATCAGCGGCTCGTCGCCGGCGAGGGGGGAGCACGCGATGAAGGTCGCCGGCTCGCTGGTCGAGGCATTGTCGAAACGCAGGACGGTCGTACCCGGCGGCTCGAAGAAGGCGCTTCCGGCGCTCAGTTCTTCCGCAGGTCGGCCTTCCAGCTCGAAGATGATCCGGCCGCCGGTGACATGGCCGATGACGCCGCCGGGATGCCCGGCAGGCGCTCAAGCGCCTCGGGGAGCAGCTCGGCGAGTAGCCGTCAGGCGGCGTTGCTGTACTCCGCTGCTGTACGAGGGAACGCGAAGGCCCCCTTCCACGATTGGAAGGGGGCCTTTACCTGGTGTCGGGGTGGCGGGATTTGAACCCACGACCTCTTCGTCCCGAACGAAGCGCGCTGCCAAGCTGCGCTACACCCCGGTGGTGGCTGCCCGGGAGTCGTACGTGCTCCCGGCGCCCTGACCACTTTAGCGGATTCCGCGCAGTGGTGCGTCCCGATTATCCGCCCGGCCGGCGCGGGACGAGGGTGAGCAGGGACGCCTCGGGCGGGCAGCAGAAGCGCATCGGGGCCATCGGGGAGGTGCCGAGCCCGGCGGAGACGTGCAGCCAGGCGCCCTTGTGGCGGTGCAGGCCCTTGACGCGGGGGCGGTCGATGCCGCAGTTGGTGGCCAGGGCGCCGTAGAAGGGGACGCAGACCTGGCCGCCGTGGGTGTGGCCCGCCAGGAGCAGGTCGTAGCCGTCGGCGACGAAGCGGTCCATGTTGCGGGGTTCGGGGGAGTGCATGACGGCCAGGTGGACGTCGGCCTGCGGATCGACGGGGCCGGCGATCTTGTCGTAGCGGTCGCGGTTGATGTGGGAGTCGTCGATGCCGCCGAACTCGATGTCCAGTTCGCCGACCTTGAGGCGGCCGATCCGGTTGTTGAGGTCGAGCCAGCCCGCGGCCTGGAGGGACGAGCCCAGCTCGCGGTAGGGGAGGTCGGGCTCGCGGCGGCGGCGGGCGTAGTCGCGGCGGCTGGTGCGCCAGATGTAGCGCAGGGGGTTCTTGAAAACGGGGGAGTACAGGTCGTTGGAGCCGTAGACGAAGACGCCGGGACGGTCGAGCAGGGGGCCCAGCGCGTCCAGGAAGGGGCCGATGGCGTCGCGGTGGGAGATGGAGTCGCCGGTGTTGACCACCAGGTCGGGGTCGAGGGCGTCCAGGGAGCGCACCCAGTGGATGAGGCGCTGGCGGCCGGGCGTCAGGTGCGCGTCGGAGATGTGCAGGATCTTGACGGAGGGACGGCCGGGCGGCAGCACGGGCACCTCGAAGCGGCGCAGGCGGAACCAGTTGCGCTCGATCAGCGAGGCATAGCCGAACGTGGCGGCGCCGGCACCCACCAGCCCCATGGGGACGGCATACAGCTTTCGCACGGTTCTCCCTCCGGGCCCCTTCGATACGCCTCCCATCGTTCCAGACAAGTGCGGCCGGGCTGAACCGTCGCGGATTTATTCCTGATGAGACGGCGGGGGCCCGGCGGGCATGATGTGACCATGAAGCTCAAGGAGAAGCTGGAGAGCGACCTCGCCACCGCGATCAAGGCGCGGGACGAGGTGCGCACCCGCACGCTGCGCATGGCGCTGACCGCCGTGCGGAACGAGGAGGTCGCCGGCAAGAAGGCCCGCGAGCTGTCCGACGAGGACGTGGTCAAGGTGCTGAGCCGGGAGGCCAAGAAGCGCCGGGAGGCCGCCGCCGCGTTCGCCGACGCCGGACGCGCGGAGCAGGCGCAGGCCGAGCGGGACGAGGGCGCGGTGCTGGAGGAGTACCTGCCCGCCCAGCTGACCGACGAGGAGCTGTCCGCCCTGGTCGCCGACGTGATCGCCGAGACGGGCGCGGCGGGGCCCAAGGCGATGGGGCAGGTCATGAAGGCGGTGAACCCCAAGGTCGCGGGACGTGCCGAGGGCGGGCGCGTCGCGGCGGAGGTCAAGCGGCAGCTCGCCGGCGGTTAGGCGCGAGCACGCAAACGCCCCCCGGCCGCGCATCCGGCAGGGGGGCGTTTCCGTTAGTCAGGCGTCAGTCCTGGTCTTGCCCCTGGGGCCAGGGGAAAGGCCATCCGTCCTGCCCGGGGCCCTGGTTGCCTCGACCGGGGCGGTGGGGGTTGGGCCGCTTCTTGCCCTCGCTCTGGTAGACCGTGACGGTGGTGCCGGGCTCCACCTCGGTGCCGGCGTCGGGCGACGACGTGGCGATCGAGCCGCGGGGCTGGTCGGACGCGATGCCGCGCGGGGCCAGCCGCATCTTCAGGTCGGCCTCTTCCAGGGCGCGCCGGGCCTGCTCGACCGACATGCCCTTGAGGTCGGGGACCTTGACGGAGTCGCCGAAGTCGCGGACGGGGCGGGAGAAGCCCGGGGCGGGCTTGCCCGCCAGGGCGTTGCGCATGCTCTGCGCCCAGATGGGGGCGGGGATGTCGGCGCCGTAGACGCCGTACACCTTGTACTGCCACGGGCCGCGGAAGTCGTAGTAGGCGACGGCGGCGGCCAGGTTGGGGGTGTGGCCGGCGAAGACCGCGCAGGTGAACTCCTCACAGGTGCCGGTCTTGCCGGCGGCGGGGCGGCCGATGCCGATTCCCGCCGCGGTGCCCTTGGTCAGCACGCCCTGCAGGATCTCGTTGACCTTGTCGGCCACGGCCGTGTCGACGGCCTGGCGGCACTTGGCCTTGGGCAGCTCGAGCTTCTTGCCCTCGTTGTCGATGACCTCGGTGATCGAGACCGGCTCGCAGTACTTGCCGCGGGCGGCGAACCCGGCGTACGCGGCGGCCAGGTGCACCATGTCGATGTCGTTGGTGCCCAGCACCTGGGAGGGGTACGGGTCGAGCGGGGCGCCGGTGGCCTTCTTCATCCCGAACTTCTCGGCCATCTTCACCGCGTCGCAGACGCCGACGCGCTTCTCCAGCGCGGCGTAGAAGGTGTTGACCGAGTGCCAGGTGCCGGTCTTGAGGTTGAAGTTGCCCGCCTCGCTGTCGCCGGCGTTGCTCATCGTCCAGGTGCCGCCGCCGAGCATCTTGCCGTTCGGCATCCGGCACGGCTGGTAGCCGCTGATCGTGGTGGTCTGCGGGGAGTTGATGGTGGTGCTGACCGGGATGCCCTCTTCGAGCGCGGCGGCCAGGGTGAACACCTTGAACGTCGATCCGGCGGACACGCCGCTGCCGCCGCCGTGGAAGCGGTCGGCGGCCAGGTTGATGGCGGTGCGGCCCTTGCCCGCGCCGAACCGCTTGCTCTGCCCGAGCGCCTTGACGTGCCCGGTGCCCGGTTCGACCATCGCCTCGACCGCGACCCGGTTGCCGGTGGGGGACACCCGCGAGCGCACCGCGCTGTCGAGGGCGCGCTGGGCCTTCATGTCCAGGGTGGTGCGGATCGTGTAGCCGCCGCGGTTGAGCTTGTTGACGACGTCCTGCTGCTCCTTCGGCTTCATCTCCCAGTACTTGCCGTCGGACAGGATGTTGAGCATGTCGTACTTGACGTACTCGCAGAAGAACGGCGCCTTGCTGGTCTCGCAGCCGCCGACCGGCTCGGTGCGGTTCAGCTCGATGGGCTTGGCCGCGGCGGCGTCGGCCTGCGCCTTGGTGATGTGCCCGAGCTGGTGCATGCGGTAGATGACGGTGTCGCGGCGCTTGCGCGCGTCCTTGGGGTTGCGGATCGGGTCGTAGGCGGTCGGGTTCTGGGTGATGCCCGCCAGCAGCGCCGCCTCTTCGAGCTTCAGCTCGGAGGCGGGCTTGCTGAAGTACCGCTTGGACGCGGCCTGCACGCCGTACGCGCCGGCGCCGAAGTAGGCGATGTTGAGGTAGCCCTCCAGGATCTGGTTCTTCGTCATGCGCTTTTCGATGTCGAGCGCGTAACGAAGCTCGCGCAGCTTGCGGCCGATCGTCGGCGCGGTGGCCTCGAGGTATTCCTCCTGCGTCTTGGCGCTGTCGACCAGCAGGTTCTTGACGTACTGCTGGGTCAGCGTGGAGCCGCCCTGCGTCTGGTCGGACTCGACGTTGGAGGCGAACGCGCGGATGGTGCCCTTCAGGTCGAGCGCGCCGTGCTGGTAGAAGCGCGAGTCCTCGATGTCGATGATCGCCTGCTTCATGATGGGGGCGACCTGGTCGAGCCGCACCGACTCGCGGTACTTGTCGAAGAACGTGGCGATCGGCTGCCCGCTGGCGTCGTACACCACCGTCTTCTCCGACGGCGGCGTCGCCTTCAGGGTGCTGTCCATGTCCTGGAAGTTGTTGGCGGCGTCCCGGGCGGTGAGTCCGACGCTGCCGACACCCGGCAGCGCGATGAACGCAACCAGCACACCGGCGACGACGCCGGTTCCGACCAGTCGCAGGAGCGTGGAGACGGCGCGCGCTCGACCTTCTTTCTGCACGAACCCTAGGTTACGCGGGACGAGCAGTGCATACGGGGCAGGTCGCTCGTCCCGGAGATGACCACTGCGTATCGCAACGGACCAGACTCGAGGTGATCAGCGGGTCCGATCGCCCGGCCTGATCACTCGCGTGCTGTCAACCGACGTACTACCTCGCGCGTCAAGGAGAGGTAACTAGTCCGTTCCGGCGGTATGGCCCTGCCGGGCTATATCGAGAATGGGCCCATCGGGGGCTGTTGATTCCCCCCTCGCTTCCGTAAGTTCTTCCCCACGGCTTTCGTTTGGCGGCCTGACGTCCGCGCCCGTCTGGCCAAGGAGCGCAAATCGACACAGACCCTAGGGGAGTGGGGCCAAGATGTGGATCACGGATTGGACCGCCCGCGCCGCCTGCCGTAACGCGGATCCGGACGCCCTGTTCGTGCAGGGAGCAGCGCAGAACCGAGCCAAGCTCATCTGCCGCGGCTGCCCGGTGCGGACGGAGTGTCTCGCCGACGCTCTCGACAACCGGATCGAGTTCGGAGTCTGGGGTGGGATGACCGAGCGTGAGCGGCGAGCCCTGCTGCGTCGGCGTCCGGACGTGAAATCGTGGCGCGAACTGCTGGAGAACGCCAAGGAGGCGTACGAGCGGCGGGTCGAGGCTTCCAAGGAGAAGGCACTCGTCGCCGGCTGACCGTCGTCTCGCCGCTCCGGCGGCCATAGGCGGGCGGGGGCCCGGTGCTCCGGGTACCCGATCGGCAGGGTCCAACCAATCGACAGCGGTCGTGGGTGCGCACCGGTGCTGGTGCGTGCCCACGACCGTGTGCGCTTTTCGGCAGGTGGACGCGGGCGGCCGGTCAGGCGGCCTCGGCGGGCCCGGTGCGGGCCAGGTCCTCGCCGATGAGGCGCAGGCCGTCCAGGTCGCAGACGTCCTCGGCGTGCGCGGGCACGGTCGTCACCGGGACGGTCGGGTGCGTGGACGCGAAGTGCTCGCGCAGCCGCTCCTCGCGCGCGGCGACCTGCATGCGGTCGGCGTGCAGGCGCAGCAGCGCGGCGGTGAGCGGATGGTCGCCGCGTTCCTGCAGCGTCTCGGCGGCGGCCAGGCTGCGCGCGGCCGACAGCCCGTCGGCCGCGGACCGGTGCACGCGGTTGACGACCAGTCCGGCGAGCGGCATGCGCTCCTCGGCCAGGCGTTCGACGAAGTAGGACGCCTCGCGCAGCGCGTCCGGCTCGGGCGCGGCCACCACCAGGAACGCGGTGCCGGGCGTCTGCAGCAGCTCGAACGTCTTCTCGGCGCGTTCGCGGAACCCGCCGAACATCGTGTCGAACGCGGCGACGAACGTCTGCACGTCGCGCAGCAGCTGCATGCCGAGCACCTTGTTGAGCACGCCGGTGAACATGCCGAACCCGGCGCTGAGCACCTTGACGCCGAACCGGCCGCCGGTCTTGGCGGGCGCGGCCAGGATCTTCATGAACCGGCCGTCCAGCAGCCGGCCCATGCGGGCGGGGGCGTCGAGGAAGTCGAGGGCGTTGCGGGACGGCGGGGTGTCGACGACGATGAGGTCCCAGGCGCCCGAGCGGTGCAGCTGCCCGAGCTTCTCCATCGCCATGTACTCCTGCGTGCCCGACAGGCTGGACGACAGCGACTGGTAGAAGGGGTTGGCGAGGATCTGCCGGGCCCGGTCGGGGTCGGCGTGCGCCTCGACGATCTCGTCGAAGGTGCGCTTCATGTCGAGCATCATGGCGTGCAGCTCGCCGTCGCCGTCGATGTCGATGCGGCGCGGGTTGTTGTCCAGCTCCGACAGGCCCATGGACTGGGCCAGCCGCCGCGCCGGGTCGACGGTGAGCACGACGACGTCGCGGCCGCGTTCGGCGGCGCGCAGGCCGAGCGCCGCGGCGGTGGTGGTCTTGCCGACGCCGCCCGACCCGCAGCACACGATGATCTTCGTGCGGGGGTCGTCGAGCAGCGCGTCCACGTCCAGGACCGGCGGCGTCTTGCCGGTGGGGCTCATCTCAGGCCGTCCCTTCCGCTGCTGGTCATGCCGCACCCTGGTCGCGCAGGGCCTGCGCCAGGTCGTACAGGCCCGCCAGGTCCATGCCGTCGGGCAGCAGCGGCAGGACGTAGCGCGGGCGGTCGAGGGTCCGCAGGCGCTCCATCTCGCGGCGCTGGAGCGCGGTGCGCCGGGCGTGGTCGGCGGCCTCGGCGGCCAGGCCGGCGGCGATCGTCTCGGCGTCGTGCTCCAGCCCGGCGGCCTTGAGGCCGCGGACGATCGCGTCGGTGTCCAGTTCGCCCTTGCCGGCGGCGGCCAGCGCCTCCTCGTCCAGCATCGGCGGGTGCTCCATGTTGACGATCACGCCGCCGACCGGCAGCCCGACCTGGCGCAGCTCGGCGACGCCGTCCATGGCCTCCTGGACGGGCATCTCCTCCAGCAGCGTGACGAAGTGCACGACCGTCTCGGGGCTGCGCACCACCCGCATGACCGTGTCGGCGTGGTTGCGGATCGGGCCGACCTTGGCCAGGCCGGACACCTCCTCGTTGACGTTGAGGAACTTGGTGATGCGGCCGGTGGGCGGGGCGTCCATGACCACCGCGTCGTAGACGAACGCGCCGGAGGAGTCGCGGCGGCGGACGGCCTCGGAGGTCTTCCCGGTGAGGATCACGTCGCGCAGGCCGGGCGCGATCGCGGTGACGAAGTCGACCACGCCGAGCCGGGTCATGGCCTTGCCGGCCCGCTTGAGGTTGTAGAACATCTCGAGGTACTCGATGAGCGCCTCTTCGGTGTCGATGGCGAGCGCGTAGACGTCGCCGCCGTCCGGGGCGACGGCGACCCGGCGCTCCTCGTACGGCAGGGGCGCGCAGTCGAAGAGCTGGGCGATGCCCTGCCGTCCCTCGACCTCGACCAGCAGCACCTTCCGGCCGCCCGCGGCCAGTGCCAGCGCCAGGGCGCCGGCGACCGTGGTCTTGCCGGTGCCGCCCTTGCCCGTGACCACGTGCAGGCGCACGCCGTCCCAGTCGGTGTCTCTCGCGCTCACCCGATTGACCATATCGTTCGCCCGGCAAGTACTTGAGGGGGTGCCCGGCCCCCATGCAAGTGATTCCTGACACGATGTCGTGCCCCGCCGAGGTCCCCCTTTCCGCCAGTTGTGTGGGCCGTGCCCCGGAGGGTGGGTAGGAAACGTGAGACCGATCCCTCGGATTCCGCCTGCCTGACCGGCCGAGCCGCCCGGGGGAAGGCCAGACCGCAGCGGCCTGGGCGCCCCCGAATCGGCCCGCCGTCCCGGGACGGAGCGCCGGGCGCCCGGTGCGCCTCGTCCGTCGTCGCGCAGGAGTCCGGCGGGGCCCGCGGGTTCGGGCCTTGTCTTTCGGGCCTTGTCTATCGAAAGGTGCCCGTGATGGCGGTAATCCTCACCATCGTCTTCGTCGTCGCCTTCGTCGCGCTGCTGACCGCCGGGTCGGCCGTCAAGGTGGTGCAGCAGTACGAGCACGGCATCGTGTTCCGGTTCGGGCAGGTGCGGCGCGGCGACCGGCTGCGTCCCGGCGCGGTCCGGCCCCCCGGCCTCACCGTGATCATCCCGATCGTGGAGCGGATGCAGAAGGTGAACCGGCAGACGGTCACGATGAACGTGCCCGCACAGGAGGGCATCACCCAGGACAACGTGTCCGTGCGGGTGGACGCGGTGGTCTACTTCCGGGTGATCGACCCGGTGAAGGCCATCGTCAACGTGCAGAACTACGGGTACGCGGTGTCCCAGATCGGGCAGACCTCGCTGCGTTCGGTGATCGGCCAGACCGACATGCAGGAGCTGCTGGGCGAGCGCGAGAAGATCAACTTGCGGCTGCGCGCGATCATGGACGAGATCACCGAGGGGCCGTGGGGCATCCGGATCGAACGCGTCGAGATCAAGGACGTGTCGCTGCCGGAGGGCATGAAGCGCTCCATGGCCCGCCAGGCCGAGGCCGAACGCGAACGCCGCGCCCGGATCATCGCGGCGGACGGCGAGTTCCAGGCGTCCAAGCGGCTGGCCGCGGCCGCCGAGATCATGTCGCAGGACCCGGCGGCCCTCCAGCTGCGGCTGCTGCAGACGGTGGTGGACGTGTCGGCGGAGAAGAACAGCACGCTGATCATGCCGTTCCCGGTGGAGCTGCTGCGCTTCTTCGACCGGATGGCCCCGGCCCCCAAGCCCCAGCCCGGCGGCGAGGACAAGCCCGACCTCGGCGAGCGTCTCGCCAAGGCCGAGGAGGAACTCGCCAAGGCCGCCGAGAGCGGCCCGGCGCTGCAGTCGACCAAGGACGTCCCTCCCGTCCTCGGCCTGGACGAGCCCGAGCGCAAGGCACCCTCGGAGCTGTCGGGTTCCTCCACCGACACCCCGCGTGGCATCGCCGACGCCCGCCCGTCCGCCGGGGAGACCCCTGGGAAGTCCGCAGGGGACTCCCCGCCGGAGTGACCCGCGGAGACCACCGCGGGCCGCAGCGGCCGGTGGCGGCGCACGAGCCGTCCCCGGGGGCCGCCTTGTTCGCGAAGGCCGTGGGCCGGGGTGGCCTGCGGGGCGGCAGGGTTTGCGCTCCCTGTGGTGTCAGTCATGCGGCGTCGACCAGCGCCGCTAGGTGGGCCAGTTGCGTGGAGTCCGCGTGGATCCGCACGTCCTTAACGCGGATGCCGCGCAGTGGGGGCGGGTTTCCGTGGGTCATGGCGGCTGGTGGCGGCTACGGGGTGAGGACGAGCCGCTCCCGGGGGGCCGCCTTGCTTGTGAGGCGGTGTGTTTTGGGGCCTGCAAGGCGGTGGGGTTCGCGCTCCCTGTGGTGTCAGTCGTCTGGTGTCGGCCGGGGCTGCCGGATGGGTCAGTTGTTGAGGTGTCTGCGTGAACTTGCACGTTGTCCACGTGGATTTCGTGCAGCGGGGGGCTGTGGGGCACGGCGGCTGGTGGCGGCTGTGGCGTCAGGATGAGTCGCCCCGCAGGCCGCCTTGCTCGTGAAGGCGGTGTGTTGTGGCGGCCTGCGGGGCGGCAGGGTTCGCGCTCCCCGTGGTGTCAGCCGTCTGGTGTCGGCCGGGGCTGCTGGTGGGTCAGCTGCGTGGTGGCCGCGTGGATCTGCACGTTGTCCACGTGGATGCTGCGCAGTGGGGCGCGGTTTCCGCGGGGTGCGGGTGGGGTGGCGGCTATGGCGTGAGGACGAGGCGCCCCCGGAGGCCGCCTTGCTCGAGAAGGCGGTGTGCTTCGGCGGCCTGCGACAGCGGCAGGGTTCGCGCCACCCGGGGTGTCAGTCGCCCGGCGTCGACGAGTGCCGCCAGGTGGGCCAGTTGCGTGGCGTCCGCGCGGATCCACACGTTCTCCACGCGGATGCCGCGCAGTGGGGGCGGCACCGCGTCACCGCCGAGCACCGCGACGAACGCGCCGCCGCCGCGCACCGCCTCCAGGGCCGCCAGGCCGGTCACGGCGGCGTCCAGCGCGCCGTCCACCCCGCCCGGAACGATCTGGCGGACGGCGTCGCCGACATGCGCCCCGCGCGGTACGAAGTGCTCCGCGCCGAGGGAGCGCACCAGGGCCTCGTCACCGGCAGCCGCGGTCGCCACCACGCGCAGGCCGCGCTGCACCGCCAGTTCCACCGCGTATCCGCCGACCCCGCCGGCCGCCCCGGTGACGAGGACCGTGGCCCCCGGCGGGAGGGCGAGCAGGTCCAGCGCCTGCAGCGCGGTCAACCCGTTCAGCGGCACCGTGGCGGCGTGCACGGCGTCGACGGAGCGCGGCGCGCGCGCAACGGCGTCCGCGTCCAGCACGACGGCCTCCGCGTGGGTGCCCGAGGCGACGTCCAGGCGGTCCTTGAGGCCGAAGACCTCGTCGCCCACGGCCAGATGCCCGACGTCCGGCCCCACGGCGTCGACGGTGCCGGCGACGTCCCAGCCCAGGCCGAACGCCTCCCGCGCGCCCGGCTCGCCCGGCTCGCCCGGCCGGGGCATCAGCCCGTTCGCCGCGATGACCCCGGCCCGGACGCCCACGTCCACCGGGTTGACCGCGGCCGCGGCCACCCTGACCCGCACCTGGCCGCGTCCCGGCACGGGCTCGGGAAGGTCTGCCTCCTGCAGCGCCTCCGGTCCGCCGGGCGCCTTGACGATGATCGCACGCATAGAGAACTCCAGGTAGAGAAGGCGGTACCGCGGGAAGACCCCGCACCGGCCACCTTCGCCGGAACAGCCGGCGCCCCGGAAGGAGTTACCTGCAAGTGCGTTCGGCACCCGGAGGTGAATCCGCAGATGGCGACGATGACCGCCGCGCAGCGCCGCGCGGCCGCCAAGGCCGCGTTCGACGAGTACATGGCGATGTGCCCGTCCCACCAAGTGCTGGAGATCATCGGGTCCAAGTGGGTGTCGCTGGTGCTGTCCCGGCTGGCCGACGGGCCGCGCCGCTATGCCGAGCTCGCCCGCGCCCTGCCCGGCGCCAGCGCCAAGATGCTCACCCAGACGCTCCGCACCCTGGAACGCGACGGTTTCGTGGCACGCGACGTCACCCCCGCGGTGCCGGTGCAGGTCAGCTACTCCCTGACCCCGCTCGGGGAGCGCATCGTCCCGCTGCTGGCCGCGATCAAGGCGTGGGCCGACGAGCACATCGGGCAGATCCACGCGGCACGCGACCGCTACGACGCCGCCCGCGTCTGACGCCGCCCGAGGACCGGGCGGGCCGCGGGAGGGGCGGTCGCTAGGCTGGGTGGCCATGAAGAAGTGGGAGTACGCGACCGTTCCGCTGCTGGTGCACGCGACCAAGCAGATCCTCGACAACTGGGGCCAGGACGGGTGGGAGCTCGTCACCGTCCTGCCGGGGCCCAACCCCGAGAACCTGGTGGCCTACTTCAAGCGCGAGGTGCAGCCGAAGTGACGCCCGAGGAGCGGCTGCGTGACCTGGGGCTGGAGCTGCCTGAGGTCGTCGCGCCGGCGGGCTCGTACGTGCCGGCGGTGCGCACCGGCTCCCTGGTCTACACGGCCGGTCAGGTGCCGATGGTCGGCGGCAAGCTGCCGGTGACCGGGAAGGTCGGCGCCGAGGTGAGCCTTGAGCAGGCGGTCGAGCAGGCCAAGGTCTGCGCGCTCAACGCGATCGCCGCGCTGCGCGCCGAGGCGGGGGAGCTGGCGCGGGTCCGGCGCATCGTCAAGGTCGTCGGCTTCGTGGCCAGCGCGCCGGACTTCTACGACCAGCCGAAGGTCGTCAACGGGGCCAGCGACCTGCTGGGCGCGGTGTTCGGGGACGCTGGCCGGCACGCGCGCAGCGCGGTCGGCGTGGCGGTGCTGCCGTTGAACGCGCCCGTCGAAGTGGAGCTCATCGCCGAGATCGACTGACGTTCGCCGACGGCCGCGGCCGCGCAAAGCCGCGGCCGTCGCGGCGGCGGCAAGCCTTGCCGGCGGCCGGGGCTTGACGGAACAGCATTCGGTATGTCCGAATTAGCCGCCATGGGGATCAGTCGAGTAGTCCATGACGGGACGTCCCGCCCTATGCCCCGGACCGGCCGATGGTGAACGGGCTGAAGCTCCCGGACCAGTTCGTGGAGCGGATCGAGGACATGCGCGCCGGACGGATCGAGCCGGTGGCGCCGCGGGACGCCGCGACCGTGGTCGTCCTGCGGGACCACCCCGAGCACGGGCTGCAGGTGTTCATGCTGCGGCGGGTGTCCTCGATGGCGTTCGCTCCGGGGGCGTACGTGTTCCCCGGCGGGTCGGTCGACCCGCGTGACGGCGACGCGGACATCGCCTGGGCCGGG
The DNA here is from genome assembly GCF_039539665.1 of Actinomadura keratinilytica. Lineage (NCBI taxonomy): Bacteria > Bacillati > Actinomycetota > Actinomycetes > Streptosporangiales > Thermomonosporaceae > Actinomadura > Actinomadura keratinilytica. The sequence goes on along the minus strand of NZ_BAABDO010000016.1, from coordinate 57,113 downwards.
CCGTCCCCGGCGGAGTGGGGCGCGGCGTTCGGGGCCGGGGAGAAGCTGGCGCGCGAGCTGGTGTGCGCGGCCGTGCGCGAGACGTTCGAGGAGAGCCTGATCCTGCTCGCCGGGCCCACCGGGACGGCCGTCGTGGACGACACCCGCGGCGAGACGTGGGAGGCCGACCGGCAGGCGCTGCTCGCCCGCACCGTGTCGCTGGCGGAGATGCTGAACCGGCGCGGGCTGGTGCTGCGCTCGGACCTGCTGCGGCCGTGGGCGCACTGGATCACGCCCGCGATCGAGCCGAAGCGCTACGACACGCGGTTCTTCGTCGCCGCGATCCCGCCGGGGCAGCGCGCCGGCGACGTCAGCACCGAGGCCGACCGGGTGACGTGGGTGCGGCCCGAGGACGCGGTGCGGCGGGCGCAGGCGGGCGAGTGGTTCCTGCTGCCGCCGACCCTGGCCACCCTGTCGGAGCTGGCCGGTTATCAGACGGTCGCGGACGTGCTGGCGGCCCGCCGCGAGATCGTCACCTACGAGCCGACGGCGGAGGTCATCGACGGGGAGGCGTACCTGGTGCTCCCGCCCGAGACGGCCCGCCACTACCCGCGGGGATGAGCGGCCGTGCGCCGTCGACCTGTCCGGTGGCCGGCCCGGGGGCCGGCGAGGTGGCTGGCGGGCACGTCGGCGCCGCGTCACCTGGCACGGCTGGACCGCCTGGGGCGGCGGCTGGGGCTGCGCTCAGCGACCGGCAGGATGGGTGAGATGAGCGAGATCGATGGGATGGGTACGGAACGGGCGTTTTGTGTGCTGGCGCCGAACCCGTCACCGATGACCCTGGACGGCACCAACACCTGGATCGTCGCCGAGCCCGGCGCGGACGAGGCGGTCGTCATCGACCCCGGTCCCAAGGACGGCAAGCACCTGGAGCGCGTCGTGCGCACCGTCGCCGCGCAGGGGCGCCGCGTGGGGCTCGTCCTGCTCACGCACGGGCATCCCGACCACGCGGCGGGCGCGAAGCGGTTCGCCGAACTCGCCGCGGAGGCGAACGGGCGACGCGGCGGCGCCGTCCCCGTGCGGGCGCTGGACCCCCGCCACCGGCTCGGCGACGAGGGGCTGGCCGAAGGCGACGTCGTCACCACCGGGGGCCTGGAACTGCGCGTGCTGGAGACACCCGGCCATTCGAACGACTCGCTGACGTTCTGGCTGCCCGCCGACCGCGCCGTCCTCACCGGGGACACCGTGCTCGGATACGGCACCACGGTCGTCGAGGGCAGGCTGGGGGACTACCTGGCGTCCCTGGACCGGCTGCGGGCGTTCGCCGAGGAGCAGGAGGCGGCGACCATCCTGCCCGGACACGGCCCGCGCCTGGACGACCCCATCGTCGCCCTGGACCGCTACATCTCCCACCGGCGCGAGCGGCTGGCCCAGGTGGAGGCCGCCGTGGCCGCCGGCGCCCGGACGGCGCGGGAGGTGGTCGAACGCGTCTACGCCGACGTCGACCGGTCCCTGTGGCCGGCCGCCGAGTGGTCCGTGCAGGCCCAGCTCGACTACCTCGACGAGCGTTCCTCCGATGCGTGAACCGCGGGGGAGCAAGGGGGGACGGCCGACGCTTCCGCAAGATCACCGGGGCGGTCGCGACCCTGCGGAAGACCGCCTCACTTGGACCGCTTGCGCAGCCGCTCGATGTCGAGGATGACCACGGCGCGCGCCTCGATCCGCAGCCAGTTGCGCTGGGCGAAGTCGGCCAGGGCCTTGTTGACCGTCTCCCGGGACGCGCCGACGAGCTGGGCCAGCTCCTCCTGGGTGAGGTCGTGGTGGACGTGCAGCCCGGCCTCGGAGGGCTGGCCGAACCGCTCGGCCAGGTCGAGCAGCGCCTTGGCGACGCGGCCGGGCACGTCGGTGAACACCAGGTCGGCCATCACGTCGTTGGTCTTGCGCAGGCGCTGGGCCAGCGCGCGCAGCAGCTGCACCGCGACCTCGGGGTGCCCGGTCAGCCAGGGGCGCAGGTCGTCGTGGCCGAGCCCGGCCAGGCGGCACTCGGTGACCGCGACGGCGCTGGCGGTGCGCGGCCGCGGGTCGAACAGCGACAGCTCGCCGAACATCTCGCTGGGGCCGAGCACGCTCAGCAGGTTCTCCCGACCGTCGGGGGCGGTGCGGGTGAGCTTGATCTTGCCTTCCAGGACGACGTACAGCCGGTCGCCCGTCTCGTTCTCGTTGAACAGCGTCTGGCCGCGTGCCAGCCGCACTTCGGTCACGTTGGCGCGAAGCGCCTTGGCGCCCTGCTCGTCGAGTGCCTCGAACAGCGGGGCTCTGCTCAGAACGTCCACGTCGCGGTCGGTCACGCTTTCTCCTTCTACAAACACCTACACGCATAGTGTGACGTACGTCCCACCGCGTACGTGAAGGCAGGCCCACGGCGTACCGGTTCCGCTCCGGCATCCGCAAAGAGCTGGACCGCTCCAGTCCGCTCAGACGCCAGTCCTCCGGCACCAGTGTACGGACCGCCCGGAGAGGGAGTCACAATCCCGCGAAGCAGGTCATCGCGGGGTGTGCGCGGCGACGACCTCGATTGCGGACGGAACGGCGGGTCGGCCGGGCGCGTCGGCGGGGCGGGACGGCGTGCGGTCGATTCCGGCGCCGCGGCCTCGGGGAGGACGTACCCTTGCCGGCATGGCGAGCAGCACGGACGGCGCGGGGCGCGGGCAGGAGACCCGGCTGGCGCTCGTACGCCGCGCCCGGAAGATCAACCGCATCCTGGCCGAGGTCTACCCCGACGCCAAGTGCGAGCTGAACTTCGCCGACCCGTTCCAGCTGCTGATCGCCACCGTCCTGTCGGCGCAGACCACCGACGTGCGGGTCAACCAGACCACCCCGGCGCTGTTCGCCAAGTACCCCGCTCCCGAGCAGCTGGCCGCCGCCGACCCCGAGGACGTCGAGCGCATCCTCAAGCCGCTCGGGTTCTTCCGCGCCAAGACCAGGTCCGTCATCGGCCTGTCGGCGGAGCTGTGCGAGCGGTTCGGCGGCGCGGTACCCCGTACGCTGGACGAGCTGGTCACCCTGCCGGGCGTGGGCCGCAAGACCGCCAACGTCGTGCTCGGCAACGCCTTCGACGTGCCGGGGATCACCGTCGACACCCACTTCGGACGGCTGGCCCGCCGCTTCCGCTGGACCGCCGAGACCGACCCGGTCAAGGTCGAGCACGAGGTCGGCGAACTGATCCCGCGCAAGGAGTGGACGATCCTGTCGCACCGGCTGATCTGGCACGGCCGCCGCGTCTGCCACGCCCGCCGCCCGGCCTGCGGCGCCTGCGCGGTGGCCCGGCTGTGCCCGTCCTTCGGCGAGGGGCCGACCGACGAGGAGACCGCCCGCAAGCTGGTCAAGCCCGGCCCGTTCTCCTGACCTCCGCCCGGCCGCGCTGCCAGGGTGGGAAGCAAACAGGTACTGATCAGGTTGGGAGAGGCGTGAGCGACACTGCAGCCCCCTGTCCGGCATGGCTCGACCGGTTCCTCGCAGAGGCGCCGCGGATGACCGTCCCGCCGGCGATGCGCCCGGTGGCGACGGCGCGTCCGGCGGCGGTGCTGATCTTGTTCGGGGAGGGGCCGCACGGCCCGGACATCCTGCTCACCGAGCGGGCCGCCACGCTCACCAAGCACGCCGGGCAGCCCGCCTTCCCCGGCGGCCGGATCGACCCCGGCGACGACGGGCCGGTCGGCGCGGCGCTGCGCGAGGCGCAGGAGGAGGCCGGCGTCGAGCCGTCGGGCGTGCAGGTGCTGGCCACGCTGCCCGAGCTGTACCTGCAGCGCAGCAACCACCGGGTCACCCCCGTGGCGGCCTGGTGGCGCACGCCGTCGCAGATCGCGCCCGGCCACCCCGGGGAGGTCGCCACGGTCGCCCGCGTGCCGATCGACGAGCTGGTCGATCCGGACAACCGGCTGACCGTCCGCTATCCGGGCGGCCTGCGCGTGGGGCCGGCGTTCCGGGTCCGCGGCATGCTCGTGTGGGGGTTCACCGCCGGGGTGCTCACCCAGGTGCTGCGTGCGGGCGGCTGGGAGCGGCCCTGGGACGACGGCCGCGTGGAGGACCTTCCCCGCGAGATCGTGGACCTGGCCGGCCGGGGCTGACCGCCCGGGGCCGCCGCGGGCTCGTCCGGCGGGCATGACCTGCGGGTCCGTGCTCCGCGGGGCGCCTGCGCCCCGCGGAGCACGGTCGGTGATCGCCCCGAATCGCACTGCGCGGTTATGCGGCACCGTCCAAACTGGTCCACTGAGGGGACGTGCACACGGGCCGTCGCGCTATACGGTGAAGCGATGCTGGGCGACCACATTCTGGATGCGATCTTGCTCGTGTTGATCGTGCTGTTCGCGGTCTCGGGCTATCGGCAGGGGTTCATCGTCAGCCTGCTGAGCTTCGCCGGATTCGTGGGCGGCGGGGTCGTCGGGGTGCTGGTGGCGCCGCCGATCGCCGAGGCGGCGGTGGACGGCGCGGCCCAGCAGGCGCTGCTGGCGATCGTGATCGCCTTCCTGGCGGCCACGCTCGGCCAGCTGATCGCCTCGTCCATCGGCGCCGTGCTGCGCAACCGGGTCACCGGGATCAACGCGCGCGCCGTCGACGCGGCCGGCGGCGCCGTCGTCAGCGCCGTCTCCCTGCTGCTGGTCGCCTGGTTCTTCGGCAGCCTGGTGGCGCGCTCGGAGTTCAAGCCGCTGCGCACGCAGGTGAACGGGTCCTCGATCCTCAAGGGCGTCAACGACGTCATGCCCGAGCAGGCGCAGACGTGGTTCGCCTCCTTCCGCCGGTTCGTGGCCGCCAGCGAGTTCCCGCAGGTGTTCAACGGCCTGGGCGGCGAGTCGGTGACCGAGGTGCCGCCGCCCAACGACGCGGTCCTGCGGACCCCGGCGCTGCGCGCGGCCCGGCAGAGCATCGTCAAGGTGACCAGCACCGCCCCGCAGTGCCAGCGCAAGATCGAGGGCACCGGCTTCGTGTTCGCGCCCGAACGGGTGATGACCAACGCGCACGTCGTGGCGGGGGCGCGCGGCTCGTCCACCATCGCGTCGCTGAACGGCACCACCGAGCGCGGCCGGGTCGTGCTGTACGACCCCAAGCGCGACATCGCCGTGCTGTACGTGCCGGGCCTGCGGGCGCCCGCGCTGAAGTTCGCCGGTCCCGCCCGGGTGCGCGACGACGCCATCATCGCCGGGTTCCCCAAGAACCGGCCGTTCACCACGGGGTCGGCCCGCATCCGCGCCCGGCAGACCGCCAAGGGCCCCGACATCTACCACTCGGGCCAGGTCAGCCGCGAGATCTACGCCATCCGCGGGACGGTGGAGCCCGGCAACTCCGGGGGGCCGCTGCTGTCGTCGGACGGCCGCGTCTTCGGGGTCATCTTCGCCGCGGCGCTGGACACCCCGTCCACCGGTTACGCCCTCACCGCCGAGGAGGTCGCCCCCGACGCCCGCCTCGGCGCCCAGGCCACCGTCCCCGTGTCCACCCAGAACTGCTCCGACTGACCGCGCGCCCTACGGGGACGAGGTCAGCCGCAGTTGGACGGGGGCGTCGCCGTCCGCCGCCCGGGCGGCAAGTGAGCGGGCCTGCCGTACGACACCGGCGACGTCGACACCGTGCGGAGGTTCGGGGGCGTACGGCTCCAAGCGGTCGGCGGCACGGGTCAGCAGGGCCTTGGCCCCCCGCGCGTTGCCGCGCCGCAGGTGGGTGATGCCCACGGCGACCTGTGCCAGCCCACGCCACAGTTCGCGTTCGGGGGCCTCGGCGGACTTCCACGCCGCCTCCAGCACCTCGTGCGCATGGAAGGGGCGGTCGGCGTCCAGCAGCCGCTGCGCCTCCGCCAGCGCCTCCGCAGGGGTGAATGACAGGTCGTCCGGCATGGTGGGCACGCCCACGGCGCCGCGCGGCAGGGGACGCCCGTACGCGTCGCGTGGACGAGCGTTGCGCGGCCTGCCCGCCTCGTCCCGATCACGCATGCCTCCACCGTACGCGAGCGGTCATCGCGCCCAGGGGAGGTGCGGGGGTCAGTGCTCGGGTTCGGGGTCGGTGAGCCAGCCGATGAGCTGGGAGTCGAACGTCTCGGGGCGCTCCTGGTGGGGGAAGTGGCCCGCGCCCTCGATGAGCCTCCAACGGTACGGGCCCTCCACGTAGCGCCCCGAACCCTGGGCGGAGGCGGGCAGCATGCAGGTGTCCAGGGAGCCGTGCAACTGGAGCGTGGGCGCCTGGATGGGGCTGCGCATGCGGGCGGCGTACCGTATGCCGTCCGGACGCGGCTGGGAGCGGATGAGCCACCGGTGGTACTCCAGCGCGCAGTGCGCCACCCCCGGAATCTGCACGGCCTTCCGCAGGAGACGCTCGGTGCGCTCGTCGGGCCACCCCGGGCCGGACCACTCGTGCAGCAGCCGCCCCACCAGCGCGGCGTCGTCGCGCAGAAGACGCCGCTCCGGCCACACGGGCAGCTGGAACCCGAAGGTGTGCCGGGCGGCCCACGCCTGACCGCGCAGGTCGCTGCGTACGGCCTGCCTCAGGCGCAGCGGATGGGGGGCGCTCACCACGGCCAGGCGTTGGACGACCTTGGGGTGGTACACGGCCATCGTCCACGCCAGCAGGCCGCCCCAGTCGTGGCCCACGACGATTGCGTTGGCCTCCCCGAGCGCACGGACGAGCCCCGCCGCGTCCCCGGCGAGGGTCACCAGGTCGTAGCCGCGCGGGGGTTTGTCGCTGCCGCCGTAGCCGCGCAGGTCCACCGCGGCCGCCCGGTAGCCCGCGCGGGGCAGCGACACCAGTTGGTGGTGCCAGCACCACCAGAACTCGGGAAAGCCGTGCAGCAGCAGGACCAGGGGCCCTTCCCCCGCCTCGGCGACATGGAAGCGCGTGCCGCCGGCGCTGACCGCGCGGTGCGTCCAGGGCCCGTCGACCTCGACGATCGACCCGTCGTGTCCGGGCATGGCGTGCTCAGTCCGTCAGCGCGGGGGTGTCGGAGTCGCCTCGGTGCCGCAGCATCGACAGGTCGTCGCGCAGCGTGCGGCGGGTGCGCTTCGCCCCGTCGATCTTGCGGATGCGCAGGTAGCCGAGGCCGAGCAGGGCCAGCGCCAGCAGCAGGTACACGCCGGCCACGATGAGGAACGCGGCCCAGTGCCAGATGCCCAGCGCCACCAGGCCGTACGCGGCGGCCATGGACAGCAGGATCACGATCAGCCCGGCGATGAGCCCGGCGATCGCGAACATCGTCCCGCCCAGCGCGGCCTTCTTGGCGTCGGCCTTCAGCTCCATCTTGGCCAGGTCCATCTCGGCGCGGACCAGGTTGGAGATGTTGCTCGACGCCAACGCGACGAGTTCGCCGAGGGACTTGTCCTCGATCCGCTCGCCCGGCAGTGCCTCGGTCATATCGCTACTCCTTCCAGGCCCCCGGCTCCCAGGGGCTGCGCGCCAGCCTGGCAGCCGGGCGGCTCGTCCGGCCACCCGGCATGACCACCGCGGTCCGGATGTGGCCGCCCGCACACGCGGCCGGGGGCCGCCTGCGCCGACGTCCGGACCGCCCGATGCCGTCCTACCGGTCCGCTGCCTCGGCGGCGGCCTCCGCCCGCGTCCGCATCCGCCGCCGGAAGACGACGGCGGCGCCCGCCGACGCGACGACGCTCGCGATCAGGACCGCTGTCGTCACTCTCTCGAATTGTGCCGGGTCGGTATAGGCCAAACCGCCGATCAGCAGTGAAACCGTGAAACCGACCCCGGCGAGCATCGCGACGCCCGCGATCTCCCGCCAGTGCAGCTCCTCCCCGAGCGTCGCCAGGCCGAGCCGCACGGCCGCCCAGGCGCCGCCCAGGACGCCCACGAATTTACCGATCACCAGCCCGGCGATCACTCCTAGGGCTATGCGGTCGGTGGCGACGGCCTCCAGGGACGAGGCGTTCAACGTCACCCCGGCCGACAGGAACGCGAACAGCGGCACGCACACGCCCGCCGAGAACGGCCGCAGCATGTGGTCGGCCTGCTCGGCGTTCGTCCGCTCCGACCCCGCCGTCTCCTTGGACGAGGTGAGCATGCCCAGCGCCACCCCCGCCACGGTCGCGTGGATGCCGCTCTTGTGCACGAAGTACCAGGCCAGTACCGCAAGCGGCACGTAGACCCATGGGGAGCGCACGCCCCGCTGTTGCAACACCCCGTACACCGCGACCAGCGCCACCCCGGCCAGCAGCGGCGGCACGCTCAGGTGCTCGGTGTAGAAGACCGCGATGATCGTGATGGCGATGAGGTCGTCGACGACCGCCAGCGTCAGCAGGAACACGCGCAGCGGCGCCGGGCACGCCGAGAACGCCACCGCCAGCACGGCCAGCGCGAACGCGATGTCGGTGGCGGTCGGCACCGCCCAGCCGCGGGCCGCGCCCGGCTCTCCCGCGCTCACCGCCAGGAAGATCAGCGCGGGCAGCGCCACGCCCGCGCAGGCGGCGATCACCGGCAGCGCCGCGTCCCGCGGATTGCGCAGCTCCCCGTGGGTCAGCTCCTCGCGCAGCTCCAGCCCGGCGATGAAGAAGAACACCGCCAGCAGCCCGCCGGACGCCCAGTGCTGCAGGTCCATGTGCCCCAGGTGCAGCCAGGACGGGCTGATCTCCAGCTTCTGCAGGCTGGTGTACGCGGCGGACCACGGCGAGTTGGCCCACAGCAGCGCCGCCAGCGTGGCGGCCAGCATGATGAAGCCGCCGACGGTCTCCAGCCGCAGCGCCTCGGCGACGTGGCGCGCGTAGCGGGCGGTGGGACGAGGCGGCCAGAGCGCGGCGACGCGACGCGGCATGAAACCCCCGGAAAGTGGCAGCGGGCGGAAACCGACACGGACTGCTCCGCCGCCGGGCCTGCCGGGACGAAACAGCCCATCGCCGACCAGACTTCCCGGCACACCTGTCTCAGAGCCTACCCAGAGGATCACCCGATATGTCCGTCTGGTGCCATGGCGCACCGCCGGTGCGGGACCCGGCGGCACGGAAAAGGGCCTCTGGCGCGCGTGAGCACGCGCCAGAGGCCCTCGAGGCGCCTGTCCCCAGTCCGGTCACGCCACGGCTTCACAGAGCCGCTGAGCTGCCGAGGCGTCGCGGTGAGTCGCGGGCGGGCCGGCCGGTGTGCTCCGGGGTCAGTCCTCCGGCTTGGCGCTGGGGAGCTTCTGGGCGATCAGGTCCATCACGGAGCTGTCGGTGAGCGTCGTCACGTCGCCCAGCGAGCGGTTCTCCGCGACGTCCCGCAGCAGCCGCCGCATGATCTTGCCGGAGCGGGTCTTGGGCAGCTCCGGCACGATCATGATCTGCCGCGGCTTGGCGATCGGGCCGAGCGTCTTGGCGACATGGCCGCGCAGCTCGGCCACGAAGCCCTCGCCCTCGACCTCCTCGCCGGCGCTGCCGCGCGGGATCACGAACGCCACGATGGCCTGACCGGTCACCGGGTCCGTGGACCCGACCACCGCGGCCTCGGCCACCTTCGGGTGCGACACCAGGGCCGACTCCACCTCCGTGGTGGAGATGTTGTGCCCCGACACCAGCATGACGTCGTCGACCCGGCCGAGCAGCCAGATGTCGCCGTCGTCGTCCCGCTTGGCGCCGTCACCGGCGAAGTACAGGCCGTCGAACCGCGACCAGTACGTCTTGACGTACCGCTCGTCGTCGCCCCAGATGGTGCGCAGCATCGACGGCCACGGCTCCCGGATCACCAGGAAGCCGCCGCCGCCGTTGGGCACCGACTGCGCCTGGTCGTCCACCACGTCCGCCTCGACGCCCGGCAGCGGCCGCATCGCCGCACCCGGCTTGCCCGCGGTCACCCCCGGCAGCGGGCTGATCATGATGGCGCCAGTCTCGGTCTGCCACCAGGTGTCGACCACCGGGCAGCGCCCGCCGCCGATGTTCTCCCGGTACCAGACGTAGGCCTCGGGGTTGATCGGCTCGCCCACGCTGCCCAGCACGCGCAGCGACGACAGGTCGAACCCGGCCGGGATGTCGTCGCCCCACTTCATGAAGGTGCGGATCGCGGTCGGCGCGGTGTAGAAGATCGTGACCTTGTACTTCTGGACGACCTCCCACCAGCGGCCCTTGTGCGGGGTGTCCGGCGTCCCCTCGTAGAGCACGCTGGTGGCGCCGTTGGCGAGCGGCCCGTACACGATGTAGGAGTGGCCGGTCACCCAGCCGATGTCGGCCGTGCACCAGTAGACGTCGGTCTCCGGCTTGAGGTCGAACACCGCGTAGTGGGTGTAGGCGGTCTGGGTGAGGTAGCCGCCCGAGGTGTGCAGGATGCCCTTGGGCTTCCCGGTCGTCCCGGACGTGTACAGGATGTAGAGGGGGTGCTCGGCGTCGACCGGCTCCGGCGTGTGCTCGTCCGACTGCCGCTCCACCAGGTCGTGCCACCACACGTCCCGGGGGTTCTCGGCGATCTGCTCGCCGGTGCGCCGCACCACCACGACCTTCTCGACCGACGGGGTGTCCTTGACGGCCTCGTCCACCGTCGGCTTCAGCGCGGACGGCTTGCCGCGCCGGTAGCCGCCGTCGGCGGTGATGACCACCTTGGCCTGGGCGTCGTCGATGCGGGAGCGCAGCGCGTCGGCGGAGAACCCGCCGAACACCACCGAGTGGGTGGCGCCGATCCGCGCGCACGCCAGCATCGAGATCGGCAGCTCGGGGATCATCGGCAGGTAGATGGCCACCCGGTCGCCCTTGCGCACGCCCAGCTCCAGCAGCGCGTTGGCCGCCTTGCTCACCTCCCGCTGGAGCTCGGCGTAGGTGATCGTGCGGGTGTCCCCGGGCTCGCCCTCCCAGTGGTAGGCGACCCGGTCGCCCAGCCCGGCCTCGACGTGGCGGTCGACGCAGTTGTAGGCGACGTTCAGCTCGCCGCCCACGAACCACTTGGCGAACGGGGGGTTGCTCCAGTCCAGCACCGTGTCCCAGCGCTTGGCCCAGGTGAGCCGTTCGGCCTGCCGGGCCCAGAAGCCCAGCCGGTCCGCGGCAGCCTCCTCGTACGCTTCGGCGGTGACGTTCGCGGATTCGGCCAGCTCTGCGGGCGGAGAGAAGCGCCGCGTCTCCTGCAGCAGGTTCGAGAGTGTCTCTTGGCTCTGGCTCAACGCGTACTCCTTGCTTGCGACAGAGGAAGGCGCCTCGTGTGCCCCACTTCACCAGGCAAGGGACCCTCTTTACAACCCTCACACCGTCACGACCTCCGCCCCATGACGGGCTTTCACCCCGGTTTGCGCCGGTGGCGCCCCTTATGGAGCCTCTGCAGCCACATCAGCCCCACAGCTCCGTTGGACTGGCTCGACGGGCGTCAGGGGGCTTCTGGGCGAGAAGAGCCATCGACGCCACCGGAGCGCTCATCGGCGAAAGGGGCGATCAGCGTTCGCCGACCTAGTGAGGGGCGGAGCCCGGTATAGGCCCCCGCACGCGAGTCGGTGGGGACGACCGCATAAGGTCGGGCCCGTGACCGGATCCGATGCCTTCGCCCAAGTAGCGGCACTGCCCGGAGTGGCCGACGCGGTGGCTGATGCTCGCGCGGCGGTGGACCGGCTGCTCGGACATCGCGTCCTGCGGCGGCGCAGCGCCGAGGTCTCCACCGAGTCAGCGGTGCGGGGCGCGCGCGCCTCGGCGGCCCTGGAGGGGGTCTCGGTTCCGCTGGACGAGATGCGCGCGGCCGAGGCTCCCAAGGACCCCGTCGTTCAGGGCGCCCTTCGCGTCTCCGCCGAACTCGGATCCCTGACGGAGACGTGGCGGCAGGCGCCACGGCAGGTATTGGCGCGACTGCACGTCCTCGTCGCGGCGGACGCCGTGGACGAGGCCGAGCTCGGACGCCCCAGAGGCGAGGGCCGGGAGGTCAAGGACGTACTCGGCCTCGGGCAACCCCCTGCCGCGCCTGAAGTCGCCGCGCGGCTGGACATGCTCAGCAGCCTGCTCGTGCAACCGACCAAGGCCCCGGCGCTCGTGGTGGCGGCCGTGGTGCACGGCGAGCTGCTCACTCTTCGGCCCTTCGGCTGGGGGGACGGCATCGTCGCCCGTGCCGCCCAACGCCTGACCATGGTCGAGCGCGGGCTCGACCCCAAGTCGCTCACCGCGCCCGAGGTGGGCCACGCCGAGCTCGCAGACGAGTACGTGGCGGCACTGCGCGGCTATGCCTCCGGCACCCCTGAGGGGGTGGCCGGATGGATCCGCCACTGCGCCGACGCAACGGCCGCCGCCGCTCGGGACTCCCAGGCCATCTGCGAGGCCATCCTGCGGGGCTGACGTCACGCTCCACCGCCCCACGCCGGTGGCCACCGGCACCCCGAACGAGGGGCCTGGCGCGGCGCGGGGCGGGCCGTCCCCCGTCTGATGCGAAACCGCGAGGGACGGTCTGTTGCATTGAGTGAGAGACGCACAGATGCCGGATGCATTGTGCCGGTGCCCGAACCCGCCTGAGAACTGACTCGTGAAGCCTCTGTCAAGCCACTTCCCGGGGCAGTTTTATGGCCTTTTGAGAAAAATGGAACTGAGAATCTCACGGCCGTCGTGCCATGCAGTGCCGCCTCGGGCCGCACAGCGGTGACCGCGGTAGCGGCCGTCACCCGTTCGGGCCGAACACGCATGGCCGCCCCGCCCGCTCCACGCGCTGCCCGATGCGCAAGCCCAAGACCCTGCTCGGCCAGAACCGACCGATGTGACCAGCACATTCGAGCTGCCGGCCGCGAGCCCGAAGGTCGGTCGCGTTGACGCCGGCCGCGCGGCGAGCGGCAAGCCCTGCAGCTATACGGGCGACACTCACATGGTCGCACGTCCTGCGGATGTCGCATCCCGCGCAGCACTCGCTGAGGCTCGCCGGACGTGAGGCAAGGAGGGCTGAGCCGCTCCACCGCTCAGAACCGGCGTGGGGACGGCCGCCCGAACACGGCGAACGGCGTCCCATCCGGTGTGGAACGCCGTTCGCCAGTCACGTCACTCCGGGTTACCAAGCGTGCACCTCATATCCGTCGGAGCGGGTCAAGCCCGTCACGACGCGCCTCCCGCGGCTGGTCGCGCGTGGGTACCCGGGTGCCGTGCCTGGACACTTGGTCCTTATGACCTGTCTACGCCTCATTCGTCCGTTTGACAAGCCCTGATTCGTAAAATGAGCGGCTCACGGCCGCCTAACGCGCTCGCATCGTCGGTGCCGAGAGAGGGCGCTACTCGGACTGCGGGCCGGCGTCGCAGGTGACATTTCGGGCGAAACGGATCTATATCAACAATCTGCTAGCGATCACGGAGTGTGATCGATTCCATTGGGGATCTCGATCCGGCGGTGCAACGGAATGATCTATGAGATCTCCTGTACGCTCCCACTCTCGGTCGGGAGCTTTCCGGCCGTACGGCAGGCGCTGGGCGGGATGGTGCCGAGCGGCACCGCTTCGCCCGCTGGAGCGGGGATCATCGTAACCAGGTGAGAAAAAACGTTACGCGTCCGGTGACATTACGGCTCGACGGAAGTCACGACGATCGGGCAGCATATGTTGTACCTAGACTAGAGACAGTGACTTTGCCAGTCCCATAGATCAAACCGCGGCCCGGGGGCCGCGGGTGATCTCCCCCCGAGACTTTCTTGGGAAAACGGCCCGGCTCTACCCCCCCGGAGCCGGACCGTTCGGCGACCCCCGCTCTCCCCCCCGGCGGGGGTCGCCCTGTCGTAACGCAGTCGGGCGGTGACCTGGCCAATGTGCCGAGGTCACCGCCCGGCCGCGCCTCCCAGGCGCCCCATCGGCATTACGCGGCTCGGCGGCATGTGCGCCGCACGGGCGGCCCGAAGCGGACGACAGGGTGGCCAGTGGACTAATCTGGGATGAATTCGTGCGCCGTCTCCCCTCAGCGCCGGCCCGGCCCGCCGGCGCGCCATTCCCAGATGACCCTCACAAGCCCCCCGAGATCCACAGAAACGGGCGCCGGCCCCGGCATCCACCGATAACCGGGGCGCTGTCGGCGGACCATCGAGATCCGACCGCACCGGCTCACCCGAGGCGACCACCCAGACCGCCAACGCACCGGCCGGTCCGGACGCGGAGCACACCACAGGCCCCCGGAGATCAGCGCACCCGGCACACCTCCAAACCATCGTGACCTGCAGTTCCACGAAGTTATCCACAAGTTGGGGAAACCCTTTCGCCGCATCCGTGCCGCAGCGCAACCTGGTGTCCCCAGGAACGGACGGGAGGGCACGATGACCAACGCGGCAATGATCGTGACGAGCGACCCGGTGATCGGTGACGATCTGCTGCGGCTCGCCGCGGCCGCCGACACGGGCGCCGAGATAATACGGGACGCCGGCGAGGCGCGGGCGGGCTGGCAGGGGCCGCCGCTCGTGCTGGTCGGAGCCGAGTCGGCCGAAGAGATCGCCGCCGCCGGCCTGCCGCGCCGGCAGGGCGTCGTCCTCGTGGCCAGGCAAGCGGAAACCGACGACGTCTACCGCAAGGCGCTGCAGATCGGCGCACAGGATCTCGCGGTCCTGCCCGACGACGAGAGCTGGCTGATCGACGCGATGGCGGCGGCGTCCGAGCCCGTGGAGGCATGGGGCACCACCGTGTGCGTGTGCTCGTCCCGCGGCGGGACGGGGGCCAGCGTCTTCGCCGCGGGCCTGGCCCTCAGCGCCGCCCGGATCGGCGCGCGGACCCTGCTCGTCGACGGCGATCCGCTGGGCGGCGGCCTGGAGATCGTGCTGGGCCTGGAAGACCACGAGGGCGCGCGCTGGCCGGACTTCGCCGACCGCCGCGGCCGACTCAGCGCCGCCACCCTGCGCGAGGCCCTGCCCGGTCTCGGCGACCTGTCCGTGCTGTCCTGGCGACGCGGCGCGCCGGTGCCGGTCACCGAGGACGCCATGCGCTCCCTGCTGGACGCCGCGACCCGGGGCTTCGACCTGGTCGTCGTGGACGTCCCCCGCCACCCCGGGGAGATCGGCCGTTGCGCCCTGCGCGCCGCCGACGTGACCTACCTGCTCGTACCGGCCGAGGTGCGCGCCGCCGTGGCGGGCGACGTCACCGCGGCGGCACTCCGCCGCGAGACCGCCGAACTGCGCCTCATCGTCCGGACCCCGGCCCCCGGGGGCCTCACCCCGGAGGTGATCGCCGAAGCCATCGGCCTGCCCCTGGCCGGTGTGCTCGACTGCGACCGCCGACTCCCCGCCATCCTCGAAGAGGGCGACCTCGCCCAAGCCCTCCGCCGCCGCGGCCCCCTGGCCGACCTCTGCGGCCAACTGGTGTCCGACCTGGGGTTCCACCCCCAAGAACCCATGGCCGAAGCCGCCTGACTTGCCTCAGCGTGGTAACCGAAACCAGCCCCCCATCAGCTCGACAGCACCCGAGGCAACCGAAGCGCTCACGGCGGACGAACACCCCTGCTCCAGCAGCCCCAGCGAGATGTCCGCAGACCCGAGATTCCACCCAGCCTCCGCCGTCACGGACGCCGACTTCTGCGGCCAGCAGGCGGACCGATGTGCACACTCGGCCACATGGCCCCATGGGCCGCAGCCGCCTGACTTCTGGAGTGCAGCTCGCCTCCAACTCGGCAGCGGCCAGGACATGCGAACACCACCGACAGACCAGACCGCAGCGAGGTAGCCGAATGATGGAGATCCTGCTCCGACCCTCTGCCGCCGCAGCCCGCTGGCGGACCTCTGCGGTCAACCGGCGTCTGATCTGGGCTCCAGCCCGAAAAACCCGTGGCCGGGGCGGCCTGACCCCGCCCAGACCACCCCCGTCCAGCTCGGCAGCACCCAAGGCGACCGACACAGTTGCGGCCTGCGAACACTGCCGGCTCGGCAGCCAGCCTCAGCGTGGTGGCCGAAGCCGGAGTCTCACCGAGCCTTCCGGCGCCGCGGCCCGCTGGCCGACCTCGGTAGTCAGCTGCGGTCCGAGGCAGGCATCCGGCCGCAGGGACGTCGTGGGCTGAAGCCGGCTAACCCCCCCGAGCGCAGTTCACCCCAGCTCGGCAGCGGCCAGAGCAGGCAAGCGCCGCTGACAGGCCAGACCGCAACGAGGAACTAGGAATGGAGATTTTGCCCAGGCTCTCTGCTGCTACGGCCCGCTGGCCGGCTGATGCGGTCGACTGGTGTCCGATCTGGGCATCCAGTCGTAGGGACCTCGTGGGCTGAAGCCATCTGACTCTTCGAGACACCCCTACCCGGCCCGGCAGGCCCCAAGACAACCGAAGCGGGCACGGCAGGCGAACACCCCTGGTCCGGCGGCCCCCAGCGAAGTAGCCGCAGGCCCACATCACGGACGCTGACTTCTGCGGCCGGCCGGCGACCGATAAGGCGCATCCGGTCGCAGAGACCCGTGGCTGAAGCTGCCCGACTCCCGAGACCAGCTCCCATCCAGCACCCAGTTCGGTGGGGCCAGGGCAGGCAAGCGCTGCTGACAGACCAGACCGCGACGAGGCGCAAGAGTGCGCAACGCCCAACCGACCCCAAGCGCCATCTCCCGATCGAGCGTGAAGGACGGACGATGAGGAAGCTCTCCGATGCCGTACGTGATCGTCTCCTCTACACCGGAGACGAGCCCACCGCCGGACATGTCGCGGCCGCGCTGCGTGCGGAGGAACGCCTGCTGGGCGACCGTGAGGTGTTGGCACTCGCAGATGAGTTGCGTGCCGAATTGGTCGGTGCCGGTCCGCTGGAACCGCTGCTGCGCAACCCCGAAGTGACCGACGTCCTCGTCAACGGTCCGAGTGAGGTCTGGGTGGACACCGGCAGCGGACTGGTGAGGACCCCGACGCGTTTCCCGGACGAGGCGTCCCTGCGGCGTCTCGCCCAACGGCTGACGGCAGCGGCCGGGCGCCGACTGGACGACGCGTCCCCCTGCGCCGACGCCCGCCTGCCAGGCGGCATACGACTTCATGCCGTACTGCCCCCGGTGGCGGCCAACGGCACCTGCCTGTCATTGCGGCTGCCTCGGCGCCGCGCGTTCACACTGGACGAACTGGCCACGGTCGGCACCCTTCCCGCCGACGGTGCCGAGTTGCTTGCCGCCCTGGTGGCCGCACGAGTCGCGTTCCTCATCACCGGAGGCACCGGCACCGGCAAGACGACCCTGCTGAGCTGCATGCTCGGTCTGGTGGACCCCGGCGAGCGGCTCCTCCTGGTCGAGGACTCCGCGGAGCTGAGCCCGGACCACGGCCATGTCGTACGTCTGGAGGCGCGCCCACCCAACGTGGAAGGCGCCGGCGGCGTCAGGCTGCACGAGCTCGTCCGGCAGGCGTTGCGCATGCGACCCGACCGGCTCGTGGTCGGTGAAGTCCGCGGGGCCGAGGTTGTGGATTTGCTGGCCGCATTGAACACGGGCCACGAGGGCGGCTGCGGAACGCTGCACGCGAACACGGCGGCCGATGTCCCCGCCAGGCTGGAGGCGCTGGCGTGTGCGGCAGGTCTGAGCAGGGAGGCCGTGCACAGCCAACTCGCCGCGGCCCTCGACGTCGTGGTCCACCTCGTCCGTGAACCCGGCGGCGGACGCCGGAGGGTCGCCGAGATCTGCCTGCTGCGCCGAGGACCCGACGGCCTCGTGCAAGCCGTCCCCGCGGTGTCCTTCACCCCTGCCGGCCGAACCCGCACCCTGCCCGGCGCCTCCGACCTCGCCGCCCGCCTCGACCACCGGTGGCGCCCATGAACCACGTCGACGAAGGGACGGTGTCATGACCGTCACGATCGCCCTGGCCATGATCAGCGCCGCCGCCTGCGCATGGCTTTCGCTCCGCCCTCCCACAGCCTCCGAACGACTCGGCCGGATGCTCACCACACGGGCTGCCGACGCTTGGCCGTCGGTGGGCGGTCTCCTCCAGAAGCCGTTCACACACCTACACGAACTGCGGGAACGTCGAAAACAGCAGCAGCGATGGCGCACCGCGGTCATCGGGCTGTGCGACGGGATGGCCGCCGAACTGGCCGCGGGCCGTACACCCGACGAGGCGTTCCGCACGGCGGCCGGCGTCCTCGACCGACGGATCGCGGTCCACCTACTGAACACGCCGCCCAGCCTCGACGGCCCCGAACCGCGCCGACGGCCCCCAGACCCCGTCAGCGACACCCAAGCGGAGGCCCCCGCAGCCGACCGTTTGGAGCGCCTCGCCGAACGCCCGGGCGCCGAAGGGCTGCGCCTGCTCGCCGCATGCTGGCGCATCGGGGCCGAGCGCGGCGGCACGCTCGCCGCGGCCCTGGACGGCCTGGCCGCCGCCCTCCGTGACGAGGAGGAACAACGTCAGGAGATCGCGGCCCAACTGGCGGGACCGCGGGCGACGGCGCGGCTGCTGGCCGGGCTTCCGCTGCTCGGCCTGGCGATGGCGGCCGCGCTCGGCGCCAAGCCGCTGGCGTTCCTGTTCGGAACGATCCCCGGCCTGGGCTGCCTGGCCACCGCGATCACTCTCGACGTGCTCGGCATGTGGTGGACGAGCCGTCTCGCCCGAGCCGCGGAGGTCCCCCGATGAACCTCAGCCGCGCATCGGCCACGCTGCCCGGCCGAAAAGAGGAACAGGCGCCCGGAGAGACGAGCACGTCCAGAACCATCACCACTGACCCCGGCAAGGCCGACGGCCATCCCCGAACCCTCACCGCCGCTGCATCCCAGCTACTGCACACCCCTGCCGGCGGCTGCCGTGCCGAGAGTCCGCACCACCATCAACTCCGTGAGACCGACGGGAGACGCAAATGATCTTCCTGGCCGTCCTGTTCGCCGCGGTGTCCGGCTTCCTGTGGCCGAGTGATCACAGATCCGCCGTTCGCAGATACACCGCCCTCGTCCCCAACCACGCGCACCGAACCCCGACGGCCACGCACGGCTCCATGGGCACGGCCCCGCTTCGCAGCCGACCGCCACCTCCTGTCAAGCAGCCGCAAGAGACTCCAGGGCCTGTACCCCACAGAGGCCGGCGCGAAGTACTGACCAGGCACGGGGCGGTGCTGCTGTCCGGAACCATGTGCGCGGTCCTGCTCGGCGGCCCGTTCGGCGTGCTGGCGGGCATCGCCGCCGCGGTGGCCGTCGCCCGCGTGCTGGGCCGGCTTGAAAGCACCGACCAGCGGCGCAGGAAGGCCCGTCTCGTCGCGGACCTGCCGGTGGCGATCGACCTGCTCGCCGCCTGCCTGCAAGGCGGAACCCCCTGGAGTGACGCCGTGGAGGCGGTGGCACGCGCGATCGGCGGGCCGCTCGGCGCCGAACTCGAGCGCGTCGCCGTCCAGATCCGGTTGGGCGTCGATCCGTCCACGGCCTGGCTCGGCCTGGCCGACGAGCCGACGCTGGCTCCACTCGCCCGGACGGCCGTACGCGCCGTCAACAGCGGTGCCGCCATCGCACCGACGCTCACCCGCCTTGCCCGCGACCAGCGGCGCGCCGCCCGAGCGGAGGCCATGGCCAGGGCCAGAACCGCGGGCATTCGGGTGCTCGCTCCACTCGGTCTGTGCTTCCTGCCCGCGTTCGTCCTGCTCGGCATCGTCCCGACCATCGCCGGGATCGCGTCGACGCTCCTTCTCCCGTGGTGACCACTGGTTGTCCACAGGTCGCCGCTCACCTGTTGTCCGAATACCCGCCCTTCCAGGCTGGAGCCGGGCACCGCCCCGACGACCAGCCACGGCATCGAAGAAAAGGAGATCCCCATGCGTAAGACGACGGCTGTCGCACGGCGGTGGCGGCAGGAGGCTCGAGACCTCGGCATGTCCACGGCCGAGTACGCGGTCGGCATGATCGCCGCGACCGCGTTCGCCGCGCTCCTCTTCAAGATCGTGACCAGCCCGGAGGTGAAGGGCCTCCTTTCAGGAGTCGTCAAGCGGGCGCTCCAACTGGCGGGATGAGCGCCCGCCGCCCGCAGGACGGCGGCATGGTCACAGCGGAGATCGCCGTGGCCCTCCCCGCCCTGGTGCTGGTCCTGGCGGTGTCGCTCTGGGCGATCCGGATCGCGTCAACCCAGGTGGCCTGCACGGACGCGGCACGAAGCGGCGCCCGAGCGGCGGCCCGCGGCGAACCCCTGCCGGCGGTCCGCGCCGCCGTCGCCCGGGCCCTGCCGCCCGGCGCCCGGATCAGCATCAGCCGCACCAGAGAAGCGACCCGCGTCGACGTGGCCGTCCCCGCCCACCCGCCAACCGCCAGCGGCCTGCCGCCTCTCCTGATCAGAGCACACGCCACAGCCGCCACCGAACCAGCTTCCACCACCGACCCGCAGCTGGGCGGAGAGTCCTGGCCAAGCCACAACCGCTACGGGGCACGTGACATGACTCAGCCATAGCCGTCGCCAGACCGCAGCCGTCACTTGGCCGTGGTCGCTGCCGAACAGGAGCCGTCACCGGCCGCTGCTGCTACCGGGCTATGTCGTGTTTCAAAGTCGGTTGAGCCACCTGTTGACTTCGGTGATCTCGGCAGAACGACCTGGGCGCGGACGAAGAACGTGTCGTGGCGGGTGGCCGCGGCCCGGTGGCGCTCGCGGTTGACGCCGCACTCGGCGGTATGGCGGGCCTTGCAGCCGGTCGTGTCGAAGGCGGGTGGACGACCGCTGCCGCTGTCGGGCCTGGTCTCCGCCAGCGGCGCGGTGGTCGGGGTGCTCCGGCTCGGTGGTGACAGGCGGGCCTGGCGTGGCGGGTGGCGATGCCGCGCCTCGTTTCGGGGCGGTTGGTGCGGTGTTCGACCACGTTGCGGTGTCGGCAGGGCGGCTGCATCGGAGGCGGGCGTGCGGCCGCCGAGATCCACCGGACACGACCTGGGCCTCAGCAGCCGCTGGGCCAGAAAGCAAGATCGGGCCGTAGTGCCGCAGGGGGCATGACCGACGTGCAGCTGTCGTTGGGCGAAGTCGCTGCTGAGCCGGAGACAGCTGCTGGGACGAGGCCACCGCGGGTACTTACGCCGCCCATCTGTCAGTTCGCGGCATATGAGCAGGTGAGGGCCAGGTTTGAGGGCCGCTGTCCACCAGGTGGTGGTCGTGTTGGAAAGGAAGCTTGTGCATGAAGAGTGCGGGTGATGACGGGGGAGGGACGCTGTGGTCGGTCGCCTTCATGGCGGTCCTGTGGTTTTCGGCCGTGGCGGCCATGACCGTGGGCGGTGTACGGGTAGCGCGGCACCGGGCGGACGCCGCGGCAGATCTTGCAGCGCTGGCCGCGGCGGCGCGAGTCGCCGAAGGGGCCGGTGAGGCCTGTAGGAGCGCCGCGGTCGTAGTGCGTGATTTCGGTGGGCGGCTGAAGAGGTGCCGGGTACGGGGAAACATCGTCGATGTATCGGTGACGATGGCGGTCACAGGGGCGATGGCGATCGGCGATATCCGGATCGTTTCCCGGGCCCGGGGTGGTCCCGCGGAGTCGGAAAGCGTACCCTTACCACACACGACTCGTTGAACGGGGCGTCAATAGCAGGCGGTGATCGTGCGCGCGAGGTGCCGACGACCGGCGACGGCCATCGACGACGCGGGTTTGTCACCGTACTGTGACGTGGGTTACCCGCTGGTACGTTACGCTGCCCTCAACCCCCCGGAATCATCAGACACGGCGCGGTCTCCTCGGCCGCCCGCCGGATGGCCGGGCCGGGTTCGACGGACGGAGCGAAGTCGGCGGATCGTCCGATGGAGGGATTGAGGCCGTGACCTGGATTCGCAGGATCGGTGCAGTCGTGCTCACGGCACCCCTTGCGATGAGCGCCCCGATTCTCGGCACCGCCGTTCCGGCCTACGCGGCCAGCGCCGGAATCACCAGTCCCAGCGACGGCGCCGTGATCCGCAGCGGTAGCTCGGTCACCGTCTCGGCCACCACGGAGGTGCTGACCGCCTGGCGCCTGGTGGTCGTCAGCCCGAACGGTAACGAGCAGGTCGTCGACTCCAAGGAGAGCCTGCGCACCGAGAGCCTGAGCGGGACCGCGGCACTCGGTGACAACGGCCGTTACGAGGTGCAGCTGCAGGAGAAGATCCTGCTGTCGTGGCACACCAAGGCGACCCGCGATTTCTACGCGCGGGTCCCGCCCGCGGCACCGGGGGGCCTGTCGGCTTCGGTCACGGGTGGCAAGCTCACCGTTCGCTGGAACAAGGGGCTGGAGAACGACCTCACCGGATACTCGATCAGTGCGGGGTCCGTCGGATCCAAGAGCGGGACGGTGGACGGGCTGTGCTCGGGGACGAGCTGCTCGACCACGTTCAGCGTGCCGTCCGGAACCAGCGGGACGATCCCGGTGCAGGTGCGGGCCAAGCGTTCCGACGGTTCCGGAGGGTCGGTCTACTCGGCTTATGCGTCGGCGAGCGTGACCGTCAAGGGCAGCAGCGGTGGGGGAAGCGGCGGTTCCAATACCCCCTCACCGTCCAGTTCCGTGCCGTCCTTGCCGGGGAACACGTCCCGTGGCACGACGCCGCTGACGCCTTTCAACAACGCCTCTCCGGTGACCTTGCCCTCGGTCCAGCCGGACGGAGCGACGCCCGGCCTGACGTATCCCGCGCCGCAGGTGGCCGACCAGAGCCGGCCAAAGGCCCAGAACGTCGCTGCGCCCGAGAGCATGCAGTGGGGTACGAGCGTGGCCATCGCCCTCATCCTGCTGCTGATCGCGGCGCACCTGGGCACGTGGACACGGCGCATGCGCGTCGCCAACTCGGGGCTCAGCAGCCAGGGCATGGCGGCCCGCATCGCGCGGAGCGGGTCTGGGCGCAAGCGCGTCGTCAAGGCGAGGAAGCAGATCGCCCGGGCCGAGGCCGTCGCCAGAACCGCGGACCTTTCGTCCCTCGCCAAAGCGGCGAAGGGCGCACCGGCCTCGAAGGGCAAGTCGACGTCCTCACGCGGCGGCAGGCCCCCGTCCCGCGTGGGGCGGCGCCCCGCGGCTCTCGGTGGTTCACGCACCAGGGGAGCCGGGAGCCGTGCCGCCAAGCCGTCCCGCCAACCCGGTAAGCGTCGGGCCAGCGGAGACCGTCAGGGCGGCGCCCGTCACAAGGTGAAGTAGACCGTATCCCGCCCGGCCGCCCACACCTAGACCAACGGCGAGGGCGAACGCTTCCACCGCGCTCTGCTGGAGGAATGGGCCTACCAGCGGCCCTACGTCTCAAGAGCCGAGCGGCAGGCCGTCTTCGGTGGCCGGCTCGGCTGGAGAACCACCACCGGTCCCACGCCGGCAGCGCAACCGAGCGCAGGCCCAGGCCGCTCTACCAGCCGACCGCCGGCCCTACATCAGGAACCGAACGACACCTACTGACCGGACGGCTCGCGGGCTGTCGGGGGCAGCTGTGTGGTCGCGTCTGTTCATCGTGTAGGTGTGCGGCGACATTTGGTTGGTGGCCAGGCGGGTGGGGGTGGTGGTCAGGGAGGGTTGGCGTCATGCGTGCACGGGATTGGCTGAACACCGAGGATCGCTTCGTGCCCGGTGCGGAGCTCTTTCTTTCGCTCCGATCGGGCCTTCACCACCTGGGCTTGCACCATCAGCCACAGTCAGTTGTTGCTGCGTACGCGCACGACCTGGCGGGATGGGAGTAGGCGGTCTCGCATCGACGTGGTCTTCAATCCCGTTGCGGCAATGAAAATCAGGATTGAGTACGACGGCCTTGTGATCCGTTGTGCGACACCGGACGAGGATGAGCGCATTCGCGCTGAGAACTCCGGCCTCGCCGCGTCCGCTCGGTGTCTCATTCTGGAGACCGGCGGGGATCGGGATTACGTGGTGACCCATGCCGTCGGGTGGGAAGAGGACATGGGGACCGATCGGGAGCCGAGCAGGCTTGCCGGATTCGCTCCTGGTAGCGACCCTAAACGCATCTTGGGGGAGAGGGGCGGCTCTCCTTCGGTCATTTGTCCGGGGGGTGCGGAGGGAGCACGAGTAAGGGTGTAGTCGCTGGTCGTGGGGGTTAATGGCGTGCGGGTGTGGGATTGTGGACGTGGTTGGGTGGGGTCGGTGTCATCTGTTCTTGTGGCGTGGAGGACGGACATGTCTACGGTGATGCGGAGGCGGTAAGCGTTTTTGGTGTCGCTGACCATGCTGGGCCAGGCCGCTGTTTCTCCCGATGTTTTGTCTGGGGGGAAGGTGGCTGAGGTGCCCTGTGTGGGGTGTATCGGAGGGGGGCGTTGCTCGGCGTGTGCTTTTGGTGTGGTGCTGCGTGACGTTGGTGTCCGCCGTGCTCGGTCTTTTTGTGTTTTGGGCCGGAGTGAATTCGCTTGGTCGGTGGTTTGGGGTGTCATTGCTTTCGGGGGCGCGTTAGGTGTGGTTTACGGGGGGTCGTGTGGGGGTGCAAGGCGGGCTGATTCCGTGTCCGGAGGTTGAAGGAGGCGGCGGGGAGCTTGCGGCAGGTCCGTGGGGTGCGGCGGGTGAAAGACTGCGCTTGGGGATGGCGTCGTAAATGGGAACGGTCTAGGCTCCCTTTCCAGCTGAGATCTCCCCGCGACGGAGAGGAGAACCCTCCGCATGGTCTTCTTGGGGTTGCTGCTCGTGGGCGCCGCGCTGGTGGTGGGCGCGGGCGTCATCGCGGACAACACCGGCGACGCTGAGCTCATGGTGTACGGGGAGGCCGTGCCGGGGGTCGCGGCCGAGTGGCAGGTGTTCATGGCGGGTGCCGTGGCCGCCGTCGTGTTCATGGCCGGTGCGGCGATCGCGGCGGTCGGGGTCCGGCGGGCCGTCGGTCTGCGGCGTGAGCTGCGTGAGCTGCGGGACGAGCACGCGGAGTCCATCCAGGCGTTGGAGCAGGAGAAGCGGCGGCTCGAACGCGAGCTGGCCATGGCCCGGCGCAACGTGCCGTCCCAGCAGCAGGTTCCGGTGGTGCCTGTGCAGGCGGGTGTGCGGCGGCCCTGACCGGTGCCTGCTTGTTGACGGGTGGCTGTGGTGACCGGGGCGCTCACCTCTTGGTGGTTGTGAAGGTAGGTGCGACAGGTGGGTGGTGCCGCGCCTGACGGCGCGGCGTGGCGCGGCCTGTTGTCCCAACTGCAGGTTTTGATGGGTCTGCGGCGGCCCTGATGTCAGGGCACCGCGTCGTGTGCGCCGTCTGCCCGCCACGGCGCGGCTGTTTGCGTCGGCGTGTGGGCGTTTGAGGGGCGGTCGTGGTGGATGGGGGCGTCTGCATCTTCAGGTGGTTGTGAGCGTCGGGGCGACCGGGCGGGTGGCGGCGTGCCTGACGGGGATGGCGGTCAGGGCGGTGACGGCCGCCAGTGCCGTGGGGAGGACGGCGGCCAGCCACAGGATCGGGACCTGGCCGGACGCCGAGGATTGCCCGACTGCGCGGGCCGCCGCGTATACCGCCAGGCCCAGGGGTAGCCCGCCGGCGGCGGCCACGGTGGCGGGCAGCAGGTGGGCGGCGACGAGGCCGCTGGTGATCTGGCGGGGGGTCGCGCCGAGGGCGCGGGCGAGCGCCGAGGTGCGCAGGGTGTCCAGGGACGTGGCCCACGCGGTGAGGACGGAGTTGACCGCGGCGAGCAGCAGCATCGCGACGGCCAGCACCAGGACGATCTGGCTGACGCGTTCGGTGACGGGGTTGCCCGCCCCCGGGACGAAGTCGGGCCCGGTCGCCCGGCCGTCCATGCGGGCCACGTCCCGGTTCATGGCGAGCGCGGCGACGATCATGGCGACGGTGACGGCGGTGCTGAGCGCGGCCAGGATCGTGCGGCGGACGCGGCGCGCGGCGATGCGCAGGCCGAGCAGCAGGGTGACCGGCAGCCCGGACGGCAGGCCGAGGCGGCGCGGCGGGCGCACGGGGGCGCGCAGGGCGTGCGCCGTGGTGACGCGGGCGCCGCGCAGCGCCGGGAACGCGGTGGCCGTCGCGGTGACGCCGAGTGCGAGCAGCAGGACGGCGGCGACGATGCCCATGGTGGGGGCGGTGCCGCCGGACTCCAGCAGGCCCGCGTTCGGACCCGTCAGCAGCGGGGACGCGGCCCAGCCCGCGAGCAGCCCGATGACGGCGGCGGCGACCGCGATGAACATGTGCTCGGCCAGGAGGGTGAGGGCGACGACGGCCGGTGTCGCCCCGGCGGCCTTGAGGAGCCCGACGCGGCGGCTCTGCTCGGCGAGGCGGCCGCCGACCAGCAGGGCGATGCACAGGCCCGCGAGGATCGCCAGCGCCCAGGATCCGGTGATCAGCGCGTTGTTCGCCAGGGTGAGCTCGGCGGTGGCGTACTCGGACAGGGTCTGCCAGGGCGTGACGCCCGGGTGGCGGGCGGCGAAGGCCGGGGCGGCGGACGGGTCGTCCAGGCGCAGCGGCATGGTCAGCCGCCGCTGCGCGAGCGCGGGCAGGCGGGCGGCGTCGGCGCGGGTCGTCCAGACCAGGCCCGGCGCGGACGACGGATAGGGCGCCCGGCCGGTGGTGACGGCGATTCCGGCGACGGTGAAGCGGCGCCCGGCCAGGGTGACCTCGTCGCCGGGGCGGACGCTCAGGGCGTCGGCGAACGCCCGTTCCACGACGACCGAGCCGCGGCGCAGCCACGAGCCCGAGGTGACGTAGGGGCGGTCGATCCGGCTCGGCACGATGTCGCGGCCCTGGACGACCGCGTTGACCTGGGTGTCCCGGACGCCGAGGCGTACGGAGAAGGTCGGGAACGGCCGGACGGCGTCGGCCACGCCGTCGGCCTTCGCCAGAGCCGCCAAAGCGCGTGCGTCGGAGGCGGAAGCGGTGGCGACGGCGTCGGGGCCCGCGGTCGCGGCGCGGGTGCGGTCCCACGGGTCGTCGGCGGCGTTGCGTACGAGCAGGCCGAGTGTCAGCGTCGTCGTGGTGGCCGCGATCGCCACCAGCAGCAGGAACGCCTGGGCGCGGCGTCGCCGCAGGTCGCGCCGGGCCAGGCGGAAGGCGAGCAGGAAGCGTCCCATGTCACACCAGCCCGCTCATCGCGCCGAGGCCGGTGCCGTGGCCGGTGCGGCCGAGCACGGTCTGGTCGACGAACCCGCCGTCCCGCATGGTGATCAGCCGGTCGGCGGCCGCGGCGATCCGGGAGTCGTGCGTGACGATCACCAGTGTGCGGCCCTCGGCGCGCAGCTCGTCGAACAGCCGCAGCACCTCGCCGGTGGCCGCGGTGTCGAGGTTGCCGGTGGGCTCGTCGGCCAGCAGCAGGCCCGGGTCGTTGACGAGGGCGCGCGCGACCGCGACCCGCTGGCGCTGCCCACCGGACAACTGCGCGGGCAGGTGTCCGGCGCGGTCGGCGAGGCCGACGCGGTCGAGCAGGGCGGCGGCGCGGTGGCGGGCGGCACGCGGGGAGACCCCGGCGAGCAGGGCGGGCAGTTCCACGTTCTCCCGCGCGGTCAGCTCGTCCACCAGGTGGAACGCCTGGAACACGAAGCCGACGGCGCGGCGGCGCAGCCGGGCGGCCGCGGTCTCCGACAGCCGGTCGATGCGCTCGCCGCCGAGCCAGATCTGGCCGCCGTCCGGGCGGTCCAGCATGCCGAGCAGGTGCAGCAGCGTCGATTTGCCGCAGCCGCTCGGGCCGACGACGGCCAGCGCCTCGCCGGGGGCGACGTCGAGATCGACGTCGTCGACGGCGCGGACCAGGCCCGTGCCCTTGCCGTAGTGCTTGCGCAGGCGGTGGGCCCGCAGGATGGGTTCCACGGTTCCTCACTTCTTTCCGGTCAGCCCCGCGGGCGGTCGGCCCAGTGCGCGGCGCACGCGTCCAACCAGCGCAGATCGGCCTGCAGCCGCAGGACGGCGCCTTCCAGGAGCAGTGCCGGGCCGGATCCGGCGGGCTGGGCGAGCGCGGCCCGCTGGACGTCCGCCAGCCGGCGCAGCAGTTCGCGCCGCTGGGCGTCGACGACGTCCACGGGGTCGGCCAGCCCGGACGAGGCGGCGGCCACGAGCTTCAGGTAGAGGTCGGTCGGCGCCGGACGGGTCGCCCGGTCCACGTCGGCCAGCCAGCGGGCAACGCGTTCCTGGCCCGCCGGCGTCAGTTCGTAGACCTTGCGGTCGGGCCGGTCGGCCTGCCCGACGAGCCGGACTGTCACCAGCCCCGCCTTCTCCAGGCGCCGCAACGTCACGTACACCTGCCCGGCGTTGAGGTCGTCGCCGAGCGGGCCCAGCGCGTGCTGCAGCCTGGCGCGCAGCTCGTACCCGTGCGCGGGCTCCTTGGCCAGCAGCGCCAGCACCACGTCCTGCATCCGACCCCCTAACGGTCAGCCATATAGATAACGGTTAGCTATGAGCGGGTCAAGCGAGCGGCCCGCTCGCGGGTGGCGGGGAGCGCCCCGGCGCCCCTACGGGGCGGGGGCGCGGCGGAGGAGTTCGGCCAGCATGACCAGGGCGCCGTGCTTGTCCAGCGGGTCGTTGCCGTTACCGCACTTGGGCGACTGGATGCAGGAGGGGCACCCGGATTCGCACTCGCAGGAGATGATGGCCTCGCGGGTCGCGTGCAGCCAGGTGGCGGCGTTGGCGTAGCCGCGTTCGGCGAACCCGGCGCCGCCCTCATGGCCGTCGTACACGAAGACCGTCAGCAGGCCCGTGTCGGGGTGGAGGGCGGTGGAGACGCCGCCGATGTCCCAGCGGTCGCACGTCGCGTACAGGGGGAGCAGGCCGATCGAGGCGTGTTCGGCGGCGTGGGCCGAGCCCGCCAGGTCGAGGTCGCCCAGACCTTCCACCTGGGTCTGCGACAGCGTCCACCAGACGGCGCGGGTGCGCAGGGTGCGGGGCGGCAGGTCCAGGGGCTTCTCGCCCAGCATCTCGCCCGTCTGCAGGCGCCGCATCTGGTACGCGACGACCTGCCGTGTCACATCGACGGTGCCGTAGTTGAGGGTCGCCTCGCCCCAGGAGACCGAGCGCAGGCGCTCGACCACGCGGATGTCGGTGACGTCGCGGGCGGTGGTGGAGTAGTCGGGCTCGGCCTCCTGCACCAGCGCGACCGAGTCGTCCAGGTCGAGGGTCTGGACGAGGAAGGTCTCGCCCTGGTGGATGTAGACGGCGCCCTCGTGGACGGTGGTGTGCGCCGACGCCTCGTCCACGGTGCCCAGCAGGCGCCCGGTGGCGGCCTCGACGACCTGGATCGGCGGGCCGCCCGCGCCGCGGATGTCGGCCAGGTCGGCGGCCTTGTCGCGGCGCGTCCAGTACCACCCGGCGGGACGGCGGCGCAGCAGGCCGCGGCGCACCAGGTCCGGCAGCAGGCCGGCGGTGGACGGCCCGAACAGGTCGAGATCGTCCTCGGTCAGCGGCAGCTCGGACGCGGCGGCGCACAGGTGCGGTTCGAGGACGTACGGGTTGTCGGGGTCGAGCACGGTGGCCTCGACCGGCGTTCCGAAGATCGCCTCCGGGTGGTGGACGAGGTAGGTGTCGAGGGGGTCGTCCCGGGCCACCAGGATGGCGAGCGCGGCCTGCCCGGAGCGTCCAGCGCGGCCCGCCTGCTGCCAGAGGGACGCGCGGGTGCCGGGCCAACCGCACACGACCACCGCGTCCAGACCGGACACGTCGACGCCCAGTTCCAGGGCGTTGGTGCTGGCGAGGCCGATGAGTTCGCGTGAGCGCAGGGCGGCCTCAAGCGCGCGCCGCTCCTCGGGCAGGTAGCCCGCGCGGTAGGCCGCCACCTGGTCGACGAGCTCGGGGGCGGCCTCCTCCAGCGCGCGCTTGGCTCCGAGCGCCACCGACTCCGCGCCGCGCCGGGAACGGACGAACGCCAGCGTCTGCACCCCCTCGACCACCAGGTCGGCCAGCAGATCGCCGGTTTCGGCGGTGGCGGTGCGGCGCACGGGGGCGCCCTGCTCGCCGCGCAGCTCGGTCAGCGGCGGCTCCCACAGGGCGAATGTGGCCGGCCCCCGGGGAGACGCGTCGTCGTCCACCGCGACCACGTCCAGGCCCGTAAGGCGGGACGCGGTCGTCGCGGGTTCGGATGTGGTGGCCGAGGCCAGGATGAAGACGGGCGACGCCCCGTACCGCGCGCACACGCGGCGAAGGCGCCGCAGCACCTGCGCCACGTGGGAACCGAACACGCCCCGGTACCCGTGGGCCTCGTCCACGATGACGTAGCGCAGTCGGCGCAGGAAGGCGCTCCACCGCCCATGCGCGGGAAGGATGGAGCGGTGCAGCATGTCGGGGTTGGTCAGCACGTAGTTGGCGTGCTGCCGTATCCAGGCGCGCTCCTCACGGGGCGTGTCACCGTCGTAGGTGGCGGCCCGCACCCGCGTCAACCGCAGTGACCGCAGTGTGCGCAGCTGGTCGGCGGCCAACGCCTTGGTGGGGGAGAGGTAGAGCACGGTGCCCTGGCTCCGGGCGTCCTCCTCGTAGATGGAGGCGACGGCGGGCAGCAGATAGGCCAGCGACTTCCCGGACGCGGTGCCCGTGGCGATGATCACAGAGCGTCCCGACCGGGCGTGCTCGGCCGCCTCGGCCTGGTGCCGCCAGGGCGCGTCGATCCCCGCGGCGTTCAGCCGCCGCACCAGCGTCTCCGGGGCCCAGCGCGGCCAGTCGGCGCGACGGCCCCGGCGTGCGGGCACCCGCTGGACGTGGGTGATGCGGTCGCGCCGGGACGGCACGGCCAGCAGCCGGTCCAGAGGGGTCGAAGATCTTTGCGGGCCCATCAGGTTTTTCAGTCTGCCAGCCCGGGCACAAGTACGTGAACGCCCCGGCGCCGCAGGGCCGCTTCCCCTCGTCACGACCGGCAGATCAGCAGGTCAGACGGCCGTACGAAGTTTCGTCCGACTGGGCGATAACGCGCGTACTCGACGCCGGAGCGTGATTGAATCACGGCGGAGTCCCGGCGCCCGCGAACCGCCCCCCAGCGGCCGGTATCGCAGACGACGGGATCGAAGTGTGCTGCATGGCGCTGGAGGATCTGTGGACCTGAAGGTGAACGACTACACCACCGAAGACGGCCTGACCGTCATCACGGTGGAGGGCGAGATCGACGTCTACACGGCGCCGAGGCTTCGCGAGAAGCTCATCGACCTGGTCAACAAGGGCAAGTTCCACCTCCTCGTTGACATGGAGAAGGTCGAGTTCCTCGACTCGACCGGTCTCGGCGTGCTGGTCGGCGGCCTCAAGCGCGTGCGGGCACACGACGGGTCGCTGGAGCTGGTGTGCACCCAGGAGCGCATCCTGAAGATCTTCCGCATCACCGGCTTGACCAAGGTCTTCGGCATCCACGACTCGATCGCCGAGGCCGAGGAAAAGCGCAAGGGCGCCAAGTAGACGGCCCGGCCGCGATGGGACCCGTTGAGCTCACATTCAGCGCCCTGCCGGCCCATGTCCGCACGGCACGGCTGATCGTCACGGCGGTGGCCCGCCGCAGCGGCGTCGCCGAGGCCCTGCTGGACGAGGTCCGGCTGGCGGTGGGCGAGGCGTGTTCACGTGCCGTCGAGGCGCACCAGCGGCACTGTCCGGACGAACCGGTGCGGCTGGAGCTGAACGGCACCGGCCGCCGGTTCGAAGTGACCGTCAGCGACACCGTCCCCAGCGAGGACGCCGGCCGCGGCCTGCCCGCCGAGCCGAACGGCCTGGAGTACGCGCTGGGGAACGGGACCGCCGACCTCGGCCTGGCGGTCATCTCCGGCCTGGCGGACGACGTGGAGATCTCCTCGACCCCCAAGGGCGTTCAGATCCGGATGAGCTGGCCCGCCGGAGAGGGCGTACCGCCCCAGAGCTGACCCCAGTCCGCCCCGCCCCACGCAGGCCGCGCCCCGCCGTGGACGCGGGGAGCCGCAGCCCCGGAGGCGCGCCGCACAGGCACCGCCAGAGGGCCGGCCGCGAGCAGGCGGGCCCGCCCTAGCAGCCGACAACGCGGCCGCGGCGCCTGCCGAGGCGGACGGCCCGCCCCCATCGCGGGCAACGGTGGACCGCCCGGCGGGCTGAGGACGGGTCGGCGGGGCCAAGGCCGATTTCGCAGACGAGCCAGGAGCCGGTACGAGCGTGGCGAACGCCGTACCGGCTCCTTGGCGTCTGCCGCACCCGTTCCGCCGGCCCCGCCCGGGGCACCGTCACGGAGGAGGAAGCAGATGAAGGAGCTCGAAGAAGGTCTCCGGCTCGAACTCGACTTCGGGAAGCTGGCCGCGGTCGCCGCCACGGGGGCGCAGGTGGTGCCCGTCGTGCTGCAGGACGCCGACAGCGGCGAGGTCCTGTTCGTGGGGTACGCGAACGAGACGGCGCTGCGGGCGTCGCTCGACGAGGGCATCGCCGTCCTGTGGTCCACGTCCCGGAACGAGCTGTGGCGCAAGGGGGCCACGTCGGGGGACACGCTGGCCTTGGTCGAGGTCCGCGTCAACTGCGAGCAGAACTCGCTGCTCTACCGGGTCCGTCCCACGACGGGAGGGGCCTGCCACACGAAGCTGCCCTCCGGGCAGGCGCGCCGCTCCTGCTACTACCGGGCGATCGGGGACGACGGCACGCTCCGCCCCGTGCCGGGCCTCTACGACTGACGCTCCCCGCTCTGATAGCCGGGCATGCAGCCCGTGCCGCACCCGTGCGCCGATGACTTTGCGACAAGGTGCACAATCGATTATCGATCATGTGTGATCGCGGCGAATTGTGATTCGTCGTGGGGCAGGTGGGACGGAGCGGTGCGGTGCTTATGAGATCATCTTTCGGGGCGGGCACGCGGCGCCGGTTTGAGCCTGTACGTAATGCGTATTTCGGTTTGGAGTAAAAGAGGCGTCAGAATCGATGCGGTGCGGCGGCCGACCAGGCTTGCTGCCTCGGCGAACCGCGTCTGACCTGCGGCGATGCGGCAATCGTCGGCGTTCGCGGGAAAATCTGCCGTAAAGCTGGGCGTTTCCAAACATCTTCTTCAATGCCGAGCTCGCGGGGTTCTCATCTTTCCGTTGCCTGCGTAGACTCCCGGCACCCGCGTTGCCGTGCGAGGTGTCTAAAACGGTCACTCGCGGGGTACGCGGTAAAGATCGTCCTTATTGGACGATCAGAGCTCGCACGCCCCTGTCGAGGAGGACGCATGTCTGGGCTTTCCCTGTCAAGCCCGGCCGCCGCGGACGTGGATCTCGGCGGCGGCGACCAGACGCTGGTCGTCGTCGTCGCCGTGATCGCTCTGCTGGCACTGGCCGTCGCCGCGGGACTGGTACGCGAGGTGCTGGGCGCCGGCCAGGGCACCGAGAAGATGCAGAACATCGCGCGGGCGGTGCAGGAAGGCGCGGGCGCCTACCTGAAACGCCAGTTCCGCACGGTCGCGGTCTTCGTGGTGCTCATCCCGCTTCTGCTGCTGCTCCTGCCGGCCGACTCCACCGCCGAACGGGTGGGGCGGTCGGTCTTCTTCGTCATCGGGGCGCTGTTCTCCGCGGTCACCGGGTTCGCCGGGATGTGGCTGGCGGTGCGCGGCAACGTCCGCGTGGCCGCCGCGGCCCGCGAGGAGGACGGCGAACGCCGGGCGATGCGCATCGCGTTCCGCACCGGGGGCGTCGCGGGGATGTTCACCGTCGGGCTCGGCCTGTTCGGCGCGGCCGTGGTCGTGCTGGCGTACAAGGGCGACGCGCCCAAGGTGCTGGAGGGCTTCGGCTTCGGGGCGGCCCTGCTGGCGATGTTCATGCGGGTCGGCGGCGGCATCTTCACCAAGGCCGCGGACGTGGGCGCCGACCTGGTGGGCAAGGTCGAGCAGGGGATCCCCGAGGACGACCCGCGCAACGCCGCGACCATCGCCGACAACGTGGGCGACAACGTCGGCGACTGCGCGGGCATGGCGGCCGACCTGTTCGAGTCGTACGCGGTGACCCTGGTCGCCGCGCTGATCCTCGGCTCCGCCGCGTTCGGCACCGAGGGCCTGGTGTTCCCGCTGGTGGTGCCGATGATCGGCGTCGTCACCGCGGTGATCGGGATCTTCGCGGTGGCGCCGCGCGCCCGCGACCGCTCCGGGATGTCGGCCATCAACCGGGGCTTCTTCCTGTCGGCGGTGATCTCGGCGGTGCTGGTGGCGGTGGCGGCGTTCGCCTACCTGCCGTCGTCGTTCGCCGAGCTGTCGGGCGTCACCGACCAGTCCATCCGCGCCCTGGACGCCGACCCGCGCTGGGTGGCCGTCGGCGCGGTGCTGATCGGCATCGTGCTGGCCAGCGCCATCCAGCTGCTCACCGGCTACTTCACCGAGACCAGCCGCAAGCCGGTCAAGGAGGTCACCGGCAGCGCCCGCACCGGCCCCGCCACGGTGATCCTGGCGGGCATCTCGCTGGGCCTGGAGTCGGCCGTCTACACGGCGCTGGTCGTGGGCGCCGCGGTGTACGGGGCGTTCCTGCTGGGCTTCGGCAACACCACCGTGGCGCTGTTCGCGGTGGCCATGGCCGGAACCGGCCTGCTCACCACGGTCGGCGTGATCGTGTCGATGGACACCTTCGGCCCGGTGTCGGACAACGCGCAGGGCATCGCCGAGATGTCCGGCGACGTCGAGGGCGAGGGCGCGGCCGTGCTGGAGCGGCTGGACGCGGTGGGCAACACCACCAAGGCGATCACCAAGGGCATCGCGATCGCCACCGCCGTGCTGGCGGCGACCGCGCTGTTCGGCTCGTTCCGCACCACGGTGGTCGGCGCGCTGGGCGACGCGTCCGCCGGCGCCCGCGACGCGCTCGGCTCGTTCGCCGACTTCAGCCTGTCCATCGACAACCCCAACGTGCTGATCGGGCTGATCGTCGGCGCGGCCGTGGTGTTCCTGTTCTCCGGCCTGGCGATCATGGCGGTGGGCCGGGCGGCCGGACGGGTCGTGGTGGAGGTGCGCGAGCAGTTCCGCACCAAGCCCGGGATCATGGACTTCTCCGAGAAGCCCGACTACGACCGGGTGGTCGACATCTGCACCCGGGACGCCCAGCGCGAGCTGGCCACCCCGGGGCTGCTGGCGATCATGACGCCGATCGCGGTCGGGTTCGCGCTGGGGTACGCGCCGCTGGGCGCCTTCCTCGGCGGCGCGATCGCGGCCGGTGTGCTGATGGCGGTGTTCCTGGCCAACTCCGGCGGCGCCTGGGACAACGCCAAGAAGCTGGTCGAGGAGGGCGAACTCGGCGGCAAGGGCAGCGAGGCGCACGAGGCCACGGTGATCGGCGACACGGTCGGCGACCCGTTCAAGGACACCGCCGGCCCGGCCATCAACCCGCTGATCAAGGTGATGAACCTGGTGGCGCTGCTGATCGCGGACGCGGTCGTCACGTACGCGGGCAACGTGCCGCTGCGGGTGGGCGTGACCGTGGTGGCGGTCGGCGTCGTGGTCGCCGCGATCGTGGTGTCCAAGCGGCGCACGGACCTGATCGGCGCGGGCGGGCCGCAGCCCGCCGTGGCGGGCGGCGCCGAGGCCGGTGCCGTGGCGTCCGGTGCGGCGCCCGCCGCGTCCGAGCCCGCCGAGAAGGCCGAGCTCGTCGGTGACGGGAAGGCCGACACGGGCAAGGAGCCGTCCGCGAACAAGGCCTGATCGCACCGTACGCGGGGCCGGCGGCCGTCTCGCCCGGTCGTCGGCCCCGCGTATGCGCGCCCCGATCAGCGCGCCGCGTCGACCCGGCCCGTGCGCCTGTGTTGCCGTCCGCGTGCGCCGCGGGGGCGGTGCGGGGGGCGGTGCGGGGGTGGCCTTGGGCGGTCGTAGGGTGGGGCGAGGGCGCAACGCCCCCTTTGGTGATCATGAGGAGGCGTGCGGTGAGCACGGGGAAGTCCACGATGTCCGGACCCAAGGGGCTGGCCGTCATCCTCGTCGGGATGCTGGCGATCATCGCCCTGCTGTGGCTCCTGGCGGCGCTGGTCGCCCCCTGACCGGGCCCCGGAGGCGGGACGGCTAGGGTGTCGGGCATGCCGACGTTGCTCGTTCTGCGTCATGCCAAGGCGGCCCCGGGCGGAGGGACGCCCGACATCGAGCGGAGCCTCACCGAGCGGGGACGGCGGGACGCCGAGGCGGCGGGCGAGTGGCTGCGCGGCCGGGGCCTCACCCCCGACCTGGTGCTGTGCTCGACCGCCGCGCGCACCCGGGAGACCCTCGAACGGCTGGCGGTCCCGGCGCCGGTGCGGTACGAGTCCCAGATCTACGCCAACGACGCCGACGCCCTGCTCACCCTCGTCCGGGAGACCGACGACGTGCGCACGCTGCTGCTCGTCGGGCACAACCCGTCGGTGCACCAGCTCGTCCACGACCTGACCGGGGCGGCCCCGAACGCCTACCCCACGTGCGCGCTCGCCGTGATCGAATGGGCGGGCGGCTGGACGGACGCCTGGCCCGGGGCGGGCACGCTGGCCGCGTTCCACACTCCCTAGGCGCGCCCTGAGCCCGCGTCGCGGCGCCCCCGAGTTTCAGGTGCGGCGCCCGGGTGACGGGGGCGCGGCGGCCAGGCACTGGGTGACCAGGTCGTCGACGTCCTTGCGCAGCGACCGCAGTGCGTAGCGGGTGCCGGAGACCTGCAGCACCGCATGCCGCAGCGGCGTGTACTCGTCGGTGCTCACGCCCTCCTTGATCTCGGCGCGGCGGCGGCGCGCCAGCTTCGCCAGGTGCGCGTCGAGGTCGGCGAAGTCGTCGTCGAGGCGTTCGCGCAGGGGCGGCAGGTCGGCGTCGGCCGGCTCCGGGGCCGACAGCAGGTCGTGGGTCTCCTCCAGGTGGTCGGCGACGCGGTCGAGGATCTCCGGGGCGGGGCCCACGTCCTCGACGTCCTGGCGGGCCATCCGGGCGACCGCGATGAGATGGTCGCGGACTCCGCGCGCGGCGCTGATCACATCGTCCAGCCGGGCGATGCGCTCGGTGTCGGGGACGCGTTCGTTCTCCAGGCGGTTGCGCGAGTCGGTCACCGCCTCCACGGCCTGCTCCGCCGCCACGACCTTGTCGTGGGGGAGCCGCTCGGCGTCGCCCTCCACGACGGCGGCGGTGGCGCGCACCAGGTCGGCGTGCACGGTGAGCAGCTGGCCGAGCTGGGCGGGCAGCCGCTCGGCGTGGCCGGTGGGCCACAGCAGCCGCGTGGCCAGGAACGCCAGCACCCCGCCGCCGACGACGAGGATGATGCGTTCGCCCGCCGCGGTCCAGTTCGACGGCATGGAGAAGTCCAGCAGCATCAGGAACACCGGCGTGCCGAACAGCATCCAGTAGCCGAAGTTCACCGACCGCAGCGTGAAGGCGATGACCGCGAAGACGAACAGGATGAGCGCCGCGGCCAGCTGGCCGGGCGCCAGCGCCAGCAGCAGCGCGGCGATCACCGAGCCGAGCACGGTGCCGCCGACGCGCTGGATCAGGTGCGTGACGGTCTCGTCGTAGGTGGCGCGCAGCCCGAGCGCCGCGGTGATCGTCAGCCACTGTCCGTGCGGCAGGTGCAGCGCCGCGGCCAGCGCCATCGCCACGGCCGCGGTGACCAGCACCCGCATGGCCTGCCGGAACCCCGGCGAGCGGGTGCGCACCGCGGTGCCGAAGCGCTCCAGCACCGAGATCCGCTGCGGCGCGGTCGGCAGCCGGGGCGGCCCGAACCCGATGCGCAGGCCGCCGGACACCACGCGGCGCGCCGACTCGATGCCGCCGGAGATCCGCTCCACCGACCGGCGGATCTGCACCAGCAGCGCGGCGGAGACCAGGTCCTCCTCGCCCGCCAGGCCGGCCCGCCGGATCGCCTCGATCTGGCGGCCCAGGCGGCGCACCGCGGCCGAGTCGGCGTCGCCCAGCGGCCCGCCGTCCGGCGCGGCGACGGCGCCCGCCAGCAGGCGCAGCCGGGCGGCCAGGGCGGCGACGGCGACCCGCGCCTCCATCTCCCATTCGCGGCCGGGCGGACGGCGCCGCGCCGCGTCCATCAGCGAGTGCAGCGCCACGGTCTCGTGCATGATGCGCGACAGCGCGTCGATGAGCCGCTCGGGGCGGGTGGGCTCCTCGCGTCCGCGGCCCGACCGGTAGAAGCCGTAGGTGGCGCGGGCGTTGGTCAGGGCGCGCGACGCGGCCCGGCGCGCCTCCTCCCAGTCCGGCCTGCGGGTGACGGCGGCCAGACCCGGATCGGCGACCGCGACCTCGTCGAGCGCCTCGGTGCGCTGCTCGCCGACGTCCTGGGCGACGGCGTCGAGCAGTCCGGCGACGGCGTCGGCGGCCTCGCTCAGCGCGCCGCGCAGGGGGCGCAGCCGCCGCGCGGGCCAGGGGGCGAGCAGCAGCGCGCTGGCCAGCAGCCCGCCGAGCAGTTCGAGGAACCCGCCGTAGAGGACGTCCCCGGTGGACGGGCGGACGGCGGTGAGCAGCACGGCGAGCCCGGCGGTCGGGCCGATCCACGGGAACACGCTGCCGAGCGCCACCACCGGCGGCACGACGGCCACCGCCAGCCACGTGTGCCCGGACAGGTTGCCGCCGATCGTCGCGCCGACCGCGACCACCAGCACGGCACTGGCCAGGTTGCGGGCGCGCGCCCCGTACGGCCCTTCGGGCGCCCGCAGCGCCACCAGGTACGCGCCGAGTGCGATCATCGCGCCCTGCGCCGCGTGCCCGGTCAGCGCCCCGACGACCAGCGGGAGGGCCAGCGCGAGCGCGGCGGCGATCCCGTAGAAGGGCGTCGCCCGGCCGCCGATGGCGGCGTACGCCTCACGCGCACGCTGCAGCACCGTTCACCGTCCCCGGACTCGCGCGATCATCCCACCAGCATGTACCCCGACTCGGACACTGATGATCGTACGGTGTCGTAGCGGACGTTCGGGGAGCGGGTTCAGCGCGCGGTCGCCGCGTCCGCCGCGTCGGCGGCTTCGACCTCCTCGCGGGAGATGCCGAGCAGGAACAGGATCGTGTCCAGGTAGGGGACGTTGACGGCGGTGTCGGCGGCCTGCCGCACGACCGGCTTGGCGTTGTAGGCGATGCCGAGCCCGGCGGCCTGCAGCATGTCCAGGTCGTTGGCGCCGTCGCCGATCGCGACGGTCTGGCTGATCGGGATGCCCGCCTCGCGGGCGAACCGCTCCAGCGCCGCCGCCTTGCCGGCCCGGTCGATCACCGGCCCGATCACCCGGCCGGTGAGCTTGCCGTTCTCGATCTCCAGGGTGTTGGCGGCCGCGTAGTCGATGCCGAGGTCGGCGGCGAGCGCGTCGGTGACCTGGGTGAACCCGCCGCTGACGATGGCGAACTTGTAGTCCAGCCGCTTGAGGGTGCGCACCATCGTGCGGGCGCCGGCGGCCAGCTTCACCTCGCGCCGCACCTCGTCGATGGCGGCGGCGTCCAGCCCGGCCAGCAGGGCGACGCGTTCGCGCAGCGACCCCTCGAAGTCCAGTTCGCCGCGCATGGCCGCCTCGGTGACCTTGGCCACCTCCGCCTGGCAGCCCGCGTGCGCGGCCAGCAGCTCGATGACCTCGCCCTGGATCAGGGTGGAGTCGACGTCCATCACGATCAGCCGCTTGGCCCGCCGGTGCAGCCCGCCGGGCTGGACGGCGACGTCGACCTGCCGCTCGGCCGCCTCCACCGCCAGCGCCGCCCGCAGCGCCTCCGGATCGGCGCCGGAGACGTCCATCTCGATGCAGGTCACCGGGGTGTCGGCCAGGCGTTCGATGCGGTCGATGTTGGCGCCGGACGCGGCGATGCGGCCCGCGATGCCCGCCATGGCCGCCGGGCGCAGCGGAGCGCCGAGGACGGTCACGTGCAGCCGGCCGCGGCGCCGCGGCATGGTGCGGAACCGTCCGGTGGACAGCTCGATCTCCATGTCGAGGTCGGTGGCGAGGCGTTCGGCGGCCGTCCACACGCGGCCGATGTCGACCCCGTCGGAGTAGGAGACCAGCACGCCCAGTACCAGGCGGCCGCGGATGACGACCTGCTCGACGTCGGAGACCGTCAGCGGGAACTCGGCGAGTGTGCCGAACAACCGGGATGTGACGCCGGGGCGGTCGCGGCCGGTGAGTGTGATGAGCAGCGTGCGCTCTGCTGTCCCGTCCATGCTTTTCACAACGGTACCGGCCGCGGCCCGGCCGCCGCGCGGGAGGTCCGCCATGCGGACACCCTTTGGGACGGCCGGTGTGTCAGGGGAGGATGAGGTTGGAGTCGCCGAACTCGTGCCACAGGTAGCCGTTGTCCAGGGCGGCCCGGTAGGCGGCGGCAGTCAGGGCGGGGCCGGCGATGGCGGAGACCATCTCTAAGTGGGACGACCCGGGGGCGTGGAGGCCGGTGAGGAGCCCGTCAACGGCCCGTACGCCGCTCTCCGGGGTCACAACGTGCTCGGTCCACCCCCGGGAAGGGCGGACCCGGCCATGGGCGTCCACGGCCGTCTCCAGGGCGCGCACGACGGTCGTCCCCACGGCGATGACCCGTCCGCCCCGGGCGCGTACGTGCTCGACCACGGCGGCGGTCGCCTCCGGCACCTCGTAGCGTTCGGCGTACGGCGGTTCGTGCGCCCGCGGTGACGCCACCCCCGTGTGGAGGGTCAGCGGCGCCAGGAGCACCCCGCGGGAGACGAGCGCGGCCACCAGTTCCGCGGTGAACGGACGCGCCGCGCTGGGCATCTCCGCGCCGCCGTCGTCGCCGTCGTGGGCGAACACGGTCTGGTACGCGGCGACGGGCCAGTCGCGGCGCACGTGGCCGTACCGGATGGGCACCCCGTACCGGCGCAGGTATGGGACGACGCCGGTGCTCAACCGCGCCGCCCACAGCCGGCCGGTGTGCCGCCGTATGAGCGTCAACGTGGCGCCCCCCGGCATCGGGAGCCACTCACCCGTGCAGCCCCCGCCGTACGGGACGCTCGCCTCCCCCGAACGCAGCCGCAGCTCGACCAGCCACACGTCGTCCTCGCCCGGCAGCGGTGTGGAGAAGTGCACGGCGAGCTTGTGCAGCCGTACGGCGGCGGGCAGCGTGGCCGAGGTGTTGACTACGAGCAGATCGCCGGGTGCGAGCAGGCCGGGCAGTTCACGGAACCGGTGGTGGCCGATCGCCCCGGTGGAGCGGCGGCACACCAGCAGCCGCACGCCGTCGCGGCCCCGGCCGCGGGCCTCGGGCGGTTCGCGCGCCTCCAGCGCCGCCGGGACCGTGAAGTCCGGGCCCGGCGTCACCCGGCCTCCTTCGACGCCGTGAGGCGCAGCGCGGCGAGCATGCCCAGCGCGGCGATCGCGGCGGCCAGCGCCCCGGCGACCGCCAGCCCCGGCCGGAGCCGGTCGGCGCCGAACCCGGTGACCACCGCCCCCGCCAGACCGATCACCAGCGACGAGCCGAGCATGTCGGCGATCTGCAGCGACGAGGAGTTGACGCCCTGCCTCCCCTCGGGCGACAGCTCCAGCAGCAGCACGCTGAGGCTGCCGACGGCCAGGCCCATGCCGATGCCGCCCAGGATCCAGGCGGGCGCCGTCCACCAGCCCGGCAGCTGCGCGGTGACCGCCACCGCGACGACCCCGGCGGTGACGAACCCGGCGCCGGCCAGCACGAGGAAGGGCCGCGGCCGGTTCGAGCGGCCCTGGTACTGCGACGCCGCCGACCAGCCCAGCGAGGCGACCATCAGCACCACGCCCGCCTGCGTGGGCGTGAACCCGTGCAGCGACGTCAGGGCCAGCGGGATGAACGCGTCGGTGCCGAAGAACGCGCCCGCCAGCAGCCCCCGCGTCAGCACGACGCTGGGCAGTCCGCGTCGCATCCGCAGCGTCCCGGCGGGCAGCAGCCGGACCAGCGCGTACCCGAGCGCGGCCACGGCCGCCGCGCCCACGGGCAGCAGGACCCAGCGCGGGTGGTCCAGCACGTACAGCAGTACGGCGGCGCCCGCCGCGGCCATGACCGCGGCCATCAGCCGCGCGGTGTCGCGCTCGGCCGGCGCCGTACCGGCGGACGAGCGCACCCGGCGCAGCGCGGGCACCAGCATGACCGCGGGCGGGACGACCAGCGGGATCATGCCCAGGAACACCCAGCGCCACCCCGCGTGCTCGGCGACCGCCCCGCCCAGCGCCGGGCCCAGCAGCGACGGCAGCACCCACGCCGCCGACAGCGCCGCGAACACCCGGGGCCGCAGCGACTCGGGGTACACGCGGGCGATCAGCACGTACAGCGGGACCATCGCCAGGCCGCTGCCGAACCCTTGGACGGCGCGTCCGAGGACGAACACCCACATCGCCGGGGCGGCCCCCGCGACGGCGAGCCCGGCCACGAACGTCGCCAGCCCCGTCATGAGCGGACGCACCGGACCGGAACGGTCGGACCACCCGCCCGCGAGCACGAGCGCGAGCACGCTCGCGATCAGCGTGGCGCTGAACCCCCAGGCGTACAGTGCCAGGCCGTCCAGCTCCCGCGCCGTCACCGGCATGACCGTCCCGACCGCCATCTGCTCGAACGCCAGCAGCGTGACGACGAGGACGATGCCGAGCGTCGGCGTCCGGTACCGGCCGCGCAGCAGCCCCTCGGGCCGCCCGGCCGCGGGGGCCGTCCCGGCGTCGGGCGAGGCCGGGCCGCTGGGATCGACGGTCGCGTTCATCTCGTCCGCCCGTTCGACCGCTCACGCGCGACCTCGGCGCCACCGTGGCCGTGCGCGTTGGTGACCAGGATGAAGGTCATGTCGCGTGTCATGCCCCGACGGTATGAACGTAGGGGCGGCCGCGCATCGGCCGCCGGGCCCGGTACGGCCTGCGCACTTGGTCCTAGGCCATTGGACGCACAGGCTGATTCGGGACCATCAGCTCAGCGAGTACGGTCTTCACGTGGACGGCGGCACGGCCGGACACCGACGGGCATCGGACGGAGACGGGGGCGGACGGCGGATGGACGGCGGGCAGCGGGACTGCGGGGACCAGGGCGCGACCCTGCACGCGGTCAGCTCCGCCGTGCTGGCCGTCACCCGGCACCTGTCCGTGCACGAGGTGCTGCAGGTGATCGTGCGGGCCGCGGCGCAGCTGCTGGACGCCCGCTACGCCGCCCTCGGCGTGCCCGACGACCGCGGCTCGTTCGCCGAGTTCGTCGTCGAGGGCGTGTCCGACGAGGAGTGGGAGCAGATCGGCCCGCTGCCCCGCCAGCACGGCATGCTCGCCGCGATGCTGCGCGACAACGAGCCCAAGCGGCTGGCCGACATCCGCCGCGAGCCGGAGTTCGAGGGCTGGCCCACCGCCCACCCGGTGCTCAAGGACTTCCTCGGCGTGCCCATCCGCGACGGCGACGACGTGCTCGGCATCCTGTTCCTGGCCAACCGGCGCCGCCCCGGCGGGTTCACCCGGGCCGACGAGGACCTGCTCACCCTGTTCGCCGCGCACGCCGCCATCGCCATGACCAACGCGCGGCTGTACGAGCGCAACCGCGAGCTGACCGTCGTCGCCGAACGCAACCGGCTGGCCCGCGAACTGCACGACGCGGTCGCCCAGAAGCTGTTCTCGCTGCGGCTGACCGCGCAGGCCGCCGCCGCGCTGGCCGAACGCGACCCGGCCCGCACCGTCCGCGAGCTGGCCGAGGTGGAGCGGCTGGCCGCCGACGCGCTCGCCGAGCTGCGCGCCGTGATCTTCGAGTTGCGGCCCGCCGACCTGGCCGACGGCCTGGCCGCCTCGCTGCGCAAACACGTGGAGGTCCTCGACCGCGCCTACGAGACCGACGTGCGCTGCACCGTGGACTGCAGCGTCGTGCTGCCCGAGGAGCACGAGGCCGTGGTGTTCCGGATCGCGCAGGAGGCCCTGCACAACGCGCTGCGCCACGCCTCCGCCCGCACCGTCCACGTCCGGCTGGGCGTGCTGGACGGCGGCGCCGTGCTGGAGGTCGCCGACGACGGCACCGGCTTCGACCCCGGCGCCGCGTCCGCCAAGAACGGCGAGCCGCACGGCGGGCTCGGCCTGGCGTCCATGCGCGACCGGGCGTGCTCGATCGGCGGCACGCTCACCATCGACGCCGCGCCCGGCAGGGGCACGGTCGTGCGCCTGGAGGTGCCGCTGTGAGAACGTCGGCGGACACCTCCCGCGCGGCCGTTCGCCGGAAGCCGAGCGTGCGGCCCTCCGGGCGGGATACAACCACTGTGACGGACGTGACGAGCGACACTGGGAGCGTGCCATGCGCGGGGCCCGACGAGCCTGGGCGCGGTGAGCGGGGGACACCGTGATCAGGGTGCTGATCGCCGACGACCACCCGGTGGTCCGGCAGGGGCTGCGCACCTTCCTGGGCGTCCAGGACGACATCGAGGTCGTCGGGGAGGCCGGGGACGGTGCGGCGGCGGTGCGGCTGGCCGAGACGCTGCGGCCCGATATCGTGCTGCTGGATTTGAAGATGCCCGGTGCCGACGGATTGGCGGCGCTGACCGAGCTGCGCGCCCGCGGGGTGACGGCCCGGGTGCTGGTGCTGACGAGCGTCACCGAACGCGACCACGTCCTCCCGGCTGTACAGGCGGGGGCGGCTGGGTATCTCTACAAGGATGTCGACCCGCGGGCGCTCGTCCAGGCGATCAGAGCGGTGCACGACGGGCACGTCCTGTTCGCGCCCGACGCCGCCGAGGCGGTGCTCGCGGGCGGGACATCGCGGCCGGGCCCGGCGCCGCACGCCGGTTCCGCCGCGGACGCAGAGCGCGGCCGCGCCGCGCTGACCGAACGGGAGCGGGAGGTGCTGGTGCAGATCGCACGGGGCAGGTCCAACCGGGAGATCGCCCGCGCGCTCATGGTCTCCGAGAAGACGGTCAAGACGCACGTCAGTAATCTGCTCATGAAACTGGGAGTTCAGGATCGGACGCAGGCGGCGCTCTACGCCGTCCGGCACGGCATCGACTCCCCCGGTGCGGCCGGGGAAGCGGCCGGCGGCTGATTACAACTCCTCTGACAGGATCGTCATCGAAATATCAGTATGGACGTAATAATCAAGTACGCAGCAGGCAGCGACATCGGGTGCAGCCGGGAGAACAACGAGGACTCCGGGTACGCCGGCGCGCGGTTGATCGCGGTCGCCGACGGCATGGGCGGCTATGCCGGCGGCGAGGTGGCCAGCTCCACCGTCATCGGCTCGCTGCGCTCGCTGGACACCGACGCCCAT
This sequence comes from Actinomadura keratinilytica, assembly GCF_039539665.1. NCBI lineage: Bacteria > Bacillati > Actinomycetota > Actinomycetes > Streptosporangiales > Thermomonosporaceae > Actinomadura > Actinomadura keratinilytica. The sequence goes on along the minus strand of NZ_BAABDO010000016.1, from coordinate 12,455 downwards.
ATTGACGATCTTGTCGAGGCGCTGGGCCGGGCCGTCGCCGAGGCCAACGAGAAGCTGCGGATCGTGCGCGAGGAGCGGCCCGACCTCAGCCGCATGGGCACCACCCTCACCGCCATGCTCTGGCAGGGGCAGACGGTGGCGCTGGCGCACATCGGCGACTCGCGCGGCTACCTGCTGCGCGACGGCGAGCTGTTCCAGATCACCAAGGACCACACCATGGAGGAGCTGCTCAAGGCCGAGGCCGAGCAGCAGGGCGGCTCCCCCGAGCAGACCGAGTCGTCCCGGCTGGCGCACGTGCTGTACCGGGTGCTGGACGGCCGGGAGGACCGCGAGCCCGACCTGCAGCTGCGCGAGTCCCGGCTGGGCGACCGCTACCTGCTGTGCTCGGACGGGCTGAGCAACGTGGTGGACCCGCAGACGATCTACGAGGTGCTGACCGCCGAGCCCGAGCCCGGCCGGGCCATCGAGGCGCTGGTGCAGCTGGCCCGCGAGGGCGGCGGCCCGGACAACATCACCGCCGTGATCGCCGACGTCATCGAGTTCGACCACGTCACCGAGCAGCAGCGCGGCCCCTACACCGTCGGCGCGGCCGCCCACGTCTGACCCGACGGCCCACCCGCGGTCGGTCACGCGCCGCCGACACCGCGTCGCGCGGCCGCCCGAACACCCCGCGTTCCGCCCTGCCGCCCCGGCGGCTGCCCGCAGGCCCACCGCCTGCCCGGGAGCGCCGCACCCTGCGTCGCCCCGGCTCGCCCACGCGCCCACGCGCGCACGCGCGTATGCGCCCGACACCGCGCGCCGGCAGGTCCACCGATCCTCCTAGTGCGCGGGCGCCACGTCCGGCGACACTCTGCGTTCACCGTAGGCCGTCAGGCCTCCGACCGGGCTCGCCCACACGTGCACGTGGCCAGCACCCGGGCGGCTTGGCGTCCGCTGTGCGCCGGTAGGTTCACCGTTCCTTTGTGTGCGGATGCCGCGTCCGGAGATGCGCTGTGTTCGCCGCCGTGCTCGTCGGCATCCCTCACCTGCAGTGGCTGTCCGCATGGCGCGCGCCTGTCGGGGGCGTGGTTTCCCGGCGAACATTCGGTGACGGCAGGTGCGCCGCAGAGGTCGTTGGAAGCGCCGCGTTCGTGCGGTCGGTGCGGTGGCCTCTGGGGCGGCTGTCCGGTCGTGTTTCGCCTGTGACGTTGCTCTCTTCGCGGCCCGGCCGTCAGGCCCCTGCGGCGCGGCTCGGGGCGCTCCGGCGCGGCACGCGCATACCAGATCCGGATGAGCTTCCGGGGAAAGTCGGGGCGTGTGGTGACTGGTTTATCCTACCCTCTTACCTAGGGCGGCATCGGTCAGGATTGAGGTAACGGTCCGGCTGCGGATCGTTGCCGCGACTTGACCGACCTCGGGGTGTTCCCTGTATACGGGTCACCGGACCAGTCATCGAGGCGGAGGATTCGTTGGGGGGAGAGTCCGAGGCGACGGCTGCCGGTGCACAGCGGGGTGCGCTCGGCGACCTGGTCGGCCGGATTCTCGCCGCGGCGCGGCACGGCCCGCGCGGGGTGGTGCTGCGCGTCTCGGCGATGGCCGTCGCGGCCGTCGCCGTGGCGTGGATCCACCGTGTCAACGATCCCGGCGTGCTCTGCCCCATGCGGGCGCTCACCGGAATCCCCTGTCCCCTGTGCGGTGGCACGACGGTGTTCATCGAGCTGGGTTCGGGTCGCCCGGTCGAGGCGCTGCTGGCGAACCCGGTGGCGCTCGCGGGCGCGGCCGGAATCGCCCTCGCGCCGTTGGGACTGGGGCGCCGGTGGTGGGCGCTGGCGCCGAGCACTCGCACCTGGGTGCTCGGGATCGCCCTCGTGGGGTCGGAACTGTGGCAACTCGCCCGGTTCGGGCTCCTGCGGGTCTGAGTCGCCGTCAGAACGTCGGCCTGACTTGCGGAGCCCTCCGAGTCCGGCGGGCGTCACATAACCACAGGGTCAATCAAAAAGGAGCAAGTGTGGGTAACCCCTACGACCCGTACGGTCAGCAGCCGGGCTACGGTCAGCCCCCGGCCCAGCCCGGGTACGGTCAGCCCCCTGCGCAGCCGGGGTACGGCCAGCCCCCCGCTCAGCCGGGGTACGGGCAGCCGCCCGCGCAGCCCGGGTACGGTCAGCCCCCGGCCCAGCCGGGTTACGCTCAGCCGGCCGCCCAGCCCGGGTACGGGCAGCCGCCGGCCGCCCCGGCGCAGCCCGCCTACCAGGAGGTGCACCACCACTACTACGGCTCCAGCGGCCAGCTCGCCACCTGGGGCGCCCGGTTCGCCGCCCGGCTGATCGACGCTCTGATCATCGCCGTGCCGCTGATCGTTCTGTACATCCTGGGCGCGATCCTGAGCGCCGCCGGGGACGCCGCCGCGGTCCTCGGCTTCCTGCTCATCATGCTCGGGTACGTGGCGGCGCTCGGGGCCGGTCTGTGGATGTGCTACCAGGAGGGCACCACCGGCCAGACCATCGGCAAGCGCCAGATGGGCATCAAGCTGGTCAGCGCGCAGACGGGCCAGCCGGTCGGCTTCGGCTGGGCGTTCCTGCGGCAGCTGTGCCACAGCACCATCGACGGCTGGGTCTGCGGCCTGGGCTTCTGGTGGCCGCTGTGGGACGACAAGCGCCAGACCTTCGGCGACAAGATCTGCAGCACCTACGTCGTGCGCAGCTGACGTCTTTCCTTTCCGCGACGGGGCATCCGCCACCGCGGGTGCCCCGTCCGCCGTTTCAGGGGACGGGGTCGAAGGAGCTGTTGCAGGCGGCCACCATGGCGCGGCGCACCGCCCGGTCGAGCATGCGCAGCGCCTCGCCGCGCCGCCGCATCTGCTCGGCGGTCAGCCCGCGGTCGTCCAGGCGCTGCGCCAGATCGACCACCAGCGACAGCCGCCCGGCCAGCGCCGCCACCCGGTGCGCGCGCTGCGGGTAGCCCGGGGCGAGCGGATGGTCGTCCGGACCGGGCTCGCGCAGGTCGGCCAGCGCGTCGGCGATCTCGGGCGGGACGGCGCCGGACGCGGCGTCGTCCACCGTCAGCAGCACCTCGGTCGCGTCCCGCATCGCCAGCAGCAGCTGCCGGTCGGCGTCGGGCAGCGACGGCACGTCGGGCACACCGGTCGCCGCGTCCCGCGCCTGCCACCGCACCCCCACGTACGACGAGCCGCGCCGGTCCTCGGCCGGGATCAGGCCGACCGCGCGGTCCGGCAGCACCGCGATGACGGCGGCCCGGGCGTCCAGCGCCGCCCGGTTGAAGTCGGGCGGGCCGGTCAGCCCCAGCGGGTCGCCCGGCGCGGGCAGCGCGACCCGCAGCGCCGCCAGGCCCGCGACGCGCAGCTCGCCCAGCCCGGCCCGCAGCGGCAGATCCCGCTCGGCGCCGCCGGTGCCCGGCAGGCCGCCGCCGACGATCTGCGGCCCGGCCGTCTTCTCCACCGCGTCGACCGCCTCGTCCAGGCCGACGTGCCCGGTCAGCCACGCATTGCCCCATGCGACCAGCGCGGTCGCCACGCCGCCAAGCCCGTTCATCGCGCCCCGCCGAGCCCCTGCACACATGCAGACCACCATAAGTGCTCGCACCCGCCCGGGCTCTCGATCCGACCGCTCGGCCGCCGGGCGGACACCGGCCTGCGGCCGCCGCGGCTGAGCCCGGCCGAGTCGGACGGCGCCGGCGGCGCGCGGCGGGCGTCCGGTCGGTCGAAGGGGAGCCCCCTCCGAGCGTCCGTTCGGGGCAGCTGGACGCCCGCGGTAGGCGATTCGTCGGAGTTGCGGTATTTGTCTCGAGGTGAAAGCGGTGGCCGTGCTGCTCCCGGGGTGCTGGGAAATCGCATAGGTTCATTCCCGACGGACGGAGCTAGTTGTGGGATACGGGCAGGCGATGACCGACGAGGTGCTGCACCTGCGCGCGGTGGGGGTCCGGCGGGAGGGCGCCGACCTGCTGCGCGAGCTGTCGTGGACGGTGAACGAGGACGAACGCTGGGTGGTCGTCGGCCCCAACGGCGCGGGGAAGACGACGCTGCTGCAGGTCGCCGCGGCGCTGTTGTATCCGACGACGGGTGCGGTGCGGGTGCTGGGCGAGGAGCTGGGCCGCACCGACGTGTTCGAGCTGCGGCCGCGGATCGGCATCGCCAGCGCGGCGGTGGCGGAGAAGGTGCCGCCGGACGAGAGCGTCATCGACGTGGTGCTGACCGGCTCGTACGCGATCCTGGGGCGCTGGAAGGAGGAGTACGACTCCACCGACGTGACCCGGGCCGTGGCGCTGCTGGAGGCGCTGGGCTGCGCCGACCTGCTGCGCCGCAGGTTCGGCACGCTGTCGGAGGGCGAGCGCAAGCGGGTGCAGATCGCCCGCGCCCTGATGCCCGACCCCGAGCTGCTGCTGCTGGACGAGCCCGCCGCCGGGCTCGACCTCGGCGCCCGCGAGGACCTGGTCGGCCGGCTCGGGCGGCTGGCCGACGATCCCGGCGCCCCCACGATGGTGCTGGTCACCCACCACGTGGAGGAGGTCCCGGAGGGCTTCACCCATGCGCTGCTGCTGCGCAAGGGCGCGGTCGTGGCGCAGGGCAAGGTGGACGAGGTGTTCACCCCCGAGCACCTGTCGAACTGCTTCGGCCTGCCGCTGACCGTGGAGCGGCGCGACGGGCGCTGGTACGCGCGCACGGTGCGCTAGCGCCACCCCCGTGCACGGACAGTGAACCGGCGATCCCTACCATCGTGGGTCGATCAGCGACGCGCCGAAATGGGTGGGGACGAACGTGAACATTTTGGACGCGGCCGCCGTGTTCGCGGCCGGGGTCGCCGCGGGGGGCATCAACACCATCGTCGGTTCGGGCTCTCTCATCACGTTCCCCACCCTGGTGGCGCTCGGGTATCCGCCGGTGGTGGCGAACGTGTCCAACAACCTCGGCCTGGTGCCGGGGAACGCCTCCGGCGTCTACGGATACCGGCGCGAGCTGAAGGGGCAGCGCGAGCGGCTGCTGCGGCTGGGGGCGGCGTCGCTGGTCGGCGGGCTGGCGGGGGCGCTGCTGCTGCTCACCCTGCCCGCCGAGGCGTTCAAGATCATCGTGCCGGGTCTGATCGGGATCGCGGTCGTGCTGGTGATCGTGCAGCCCAGGCTGCAGAAGTGGGTGCTGGCGCGGCGCGAGCAGCACTCCTCGCACGGCGGAGCCTGGCTGTGGCTGGGCGTGCTGGGCGCGGGCATGTACGGCGGCTACTTCGGCGCGGCGCAGGGCGTCATCCTGATCGCGATGCTGGCCATCGCCCTGGACGACGACCTGCAGTCCCTGAACGCCGCCAAGAACGTGCTGGCGACGGTGGTCAACACCGTCGCCGCGCTGCTGTTCGTGCTGATGTGGGCGATCGGGCGCACCGACGTGAGCTGGGCGGCGGCGCTGCTGATCGCGGTCGGCTCGACGCTGGGCGGGCTGCTGGGCGCCACGCTGGGGCGGCGGATCCCGCCGACGGTGCTGCGCGGGGTGATCGTCGCGGTGGGCGTCCTGGCCATCGTGAACCTGCTGGCCTGAGCGCCTTCACCAGGTGTTGTGCGCGTTTCGTCCGGGTATATATCGAATATCTGTTCGAGTCGGAGGGGCGCGCATGAAGGGCGACAGGGTCGAGATCGTGATCGACGTCGGCGGGGAGGGGACGCGGACGTACGAGGTGGTCGCCACCCGCGCCGGCCGCCGGGTGGAGATCAGCAACCGGCGCGGTGTGGTGGAGGTCAGCGAGGTGACCCGGACCGGCGGGCCGGTCCGGACGGCGCGTTTCATGGCGAGCCGGGTGCTGGCGCTGGTCGAGCACCCGGTGCTGGACGAGGAGGGGCACCGCCCCCGCGACCCGCGGTGACGCTCCGGGCGGCGGATCCTTCAACCGCCCGGGGCACGCGGCGGTCACCCGGCCGTGTGCGCGAGGACGGCGGCGGCCAGCTCCTCGTGCACCTCCGGCGGCAGCGTGTGCCCCATGCCCGCCACGATCTTCAGCCGCGCCCCCGGGATCCGCTCGGCGATGATCGCGCCGTGGCCCGGCTTGGCCGGCTCGTGGCTGCCCTCGATGACCAGCGTGGGCGCCTTCACCTGGTGCAGCACGCCCACCGGCTCGAAGTCGGGCTTGGCCATCGCCGCCAGCCGGTGGTTGGCCGCCGCCGACAGGTCCCTGGCCCGGTCGTAGACCCGCTCCTGCAGGCGGCGCGCGGCGTCCTCGTCGAACGGCAGACCGGTGCCGTGCAGCACCCGCTGCTCGGCGATCATGCTGTCGATCCGGGCGCGCCGGTCCGCCGGAGGCGGAGCGGCCATCAGCTCCCGGTAGAAGGCCACGAACTCCGGCGTCGGCTCCGGCAGGCTCCCTTCCGGCTGCGGCCGCCCCGTCAGGGCCCGCATGATCACCTCGCCTTCGCCGCAGCCGAGCGGCGAGGACGCGATGACGGTCAGCGAGCGCACCCGCTCCGGACGCTCCACGGCGACGTACTGGCCGAGCAGCCCGCCCGCCGAGTGGCCGACCAGGTGCGCGCTGTCCAGGCCGTGGGCGTCCAGCACGCGGTAGACGTCGTCTTTGATGTCGTCCCACGTGTACGGCTCCGCCGCGAAGTCGACGGTGCCCGACAGGCCGGTGTCGCGGTGGTCGTAGCGGATCACCCGGCGGCCCCCGGCGACCAGGCGGCCGACGAACTCGTCCGGCCACAGGATCCCCTGCGACATCGACCCCATGATCAACAGGATCGGCTCGTCGGTCCGCGAGCCGAACTCCTCACTCCAGATCGGCGTGTTCTGCATGACTCACAGCATGTCGCCGCCGGTCGCGGCCGCCTTCTGTAGAACTACTAGCCGCGCCAGTTCGGTACGGGAGCCGATGCCCAGCTTCGGATAGATCTTGTACAGGTGGTACTCGACCGTGCGCGGGCTGAGGAAGAGCCGGGCGGCGATCTGCTTGCTCGACAACCCGTCGGCGACCAGCTCGGCGATGCGCAGCTCCTGCGGGGTCAGCGCGTCGAGCGCGGCCGCGGGCGGGGCCTGCCCGCTCTCGCCCGCCGCCCGCAGCTCGCTTCGCGCCCGTCGCGCCCACGGCCGCGCGCCCGCCCGCTCGAACGTCTCCCACGCCGTCCGCAGATGCGCCCGCGCCTCGCCCGGCCGCTGCGCACGGCGCAGGTGCTCGCCCAGCAGCAGGGCCGTCCTGGCCGCCTCGAACGGGTTGGTGTGCAGCCGCAGCGCCTCGGCGAAGGCGTCCTCGGACGACTCGGCCAGGCCCCGGCAGCGGGCCAGCAGCGCCCGCGACTCGGCCGTCGCGGCGTGCCGCGACCACCGCTCGTACGCGGCCGGCCCCGCCCGCGCGCCCGCCTCGTCGCCCGCGCCCACGGCGGCCTCGACGCGGTCCGGCGCCGACCGCCACACCACCGTCGGATGCCCGGCGCCCGGCCCCGCGGCGGCGATGGCGGTGAAGCGGTCGTGCGCCGCCGCGTGGCGGCCCAGGCACAGGTCGAGCAGCGCCAGCGCGTACTCGGCCACCCCCACCCGCAGACCCACCCGGTGGGGGACGGCGATGGCCAGCGCGTCACGGGCGTGCCGCCTGCAGGGCTCCTCCTCGCCCCGCAGCGCCGCCACCGCCGCCAGGTTGGCCAGATGCGCGGCCACCGTGTTCTCGTACCCGGCCTCGCGGGCCAGCTCCAGCCCCTCCTCGGAGACGGCCTGGCTGCGCGTCAGCCGCCCGGCGATGCGCTCGGCGGTCGCCGCGAACTCCAGCACGACGGGCAGCTGCCCGGCCATCCCCGACACCCTGGCCACCCGCCCGGCCCGGTCCGCCATCTCGTTGGCCAGGTCCGACTCGCCCAGGTAGCTGGCCGCGGCCGCCGCCCACAGGTACCCCGCCGCGTCCTCCAGTTCGCCGGCCCGCCCCAGCGCCCGCCGCAGCAGGCCCGGCCCGGCGGCGTCGCCGTCCAGCGTCAGGCCGATCCCGGCCACCGCGTCCCGCAGGAACCCCTCGGGGTGCGCGGCGGCCCTCCGGCCGAGTTCGACGACGGCCGCCGTGTCGCCGACGTACATGGCCGCCTCCGCGGCGTCGGCCAGCATGTCCAGGCTCTCGCCCGCCGCGAGGATCCGCACCGCCTCGGCGGCGCTGCCCGAGTTCAGCTCGAACCGGCCCCGGAGCCGGGCGATCTCCAGGGCGAGGTCGGCGTCTTCGTCGGCCTGCTCGCGCGCCTCGGCCAGCAGCGACTCCGCCCGTCCCGGTCGGCCGCCGAGCCAGGCCGCGACGGCGGCGTCCTTCAGGCGGACGGCGCGCACGCGCGTGTCGGGGGTCAGTTCGGCGGCCCTGGCCAGCGCCGCGGCGGCGTCGCCGTACCCGCCGCGGTCGCGTGCCCGCTCCGCCGCGGCCACCAGCGCGGCGGCGACCTGCTCGTCCCGCCCCAGGGCGGCCCCGGCCAGGTGCCAGGCGCGGCGATCGCCGGCGGTCAGCTCCGCCAGGACGGCGTGCACGCGGCGGACCTCGGCGGGAGCGGCCGCCTCGTGCACCGCGGACCGGATGAGCGGATGGCGGAAGCCCACGCCGGTGCCCGACACCTCGGCCAGCCCGGCCTCCTCCAGCTCGGCCAGCGCCGCCCGCCCGGCCCCGGCCGCAGCGTCCCCGCCTCCGGCGAGCAGCCGGTCGGCGGCGCGCAGGACGTGGTCCAGGTCGGCCTCCACGGCGGCGACCAGGGCGACCAGCCGGGCGGCGGCGGACAACGCGGCCACCCGGTCGCCGAAGAGCCGGGCGCCACCGGGCAGCGGTTCGGGCAGCGGTTCGCGCCCGGCGAGCTGCGCGGGCGTCAGACGGCCGGGGATCTCGCGCAGGGCCAGCGGATTCCCGCCGGTCAGTGCGACGAGCTCGCGCGCCACGCGAGCGGGCAGCGCACCGCAGCGGGACTCCAGCAGCTCGACCGCCGCGGACTCGGGAAGGCCGCGCACGTCCACCGACCGCGGCACACCCTTGACCGGAACGTCCCCGCGCACGGCGAACAGCATCGCGATGCGTTCCCGCGCCAGCCGCCGGGCGGCGAACAGCAGCGCGTCGGCCGAGGCCCGGTCGATCCACTGGAAGTCGTCGACCACGCAGATCAGCCCGTCCGGCGCGGCCGCCTCGGCCAGCAGCGACAGCACGCCGGCGCCCAGCAGGAACCGGTCCCCGGCACTGCCCGCGGCCAGCCCCAACGCCGCGCTCACCGCGTCGCGCTGCGGTTCGGGCAGCGCGTCGAGCGAGCCGGTCACCGGCCGCAGCGCCTGGTGCAGCGCCGCGAACGCCAGATCGGACTCGGACTCGACGCCGGTCGTGCGCAGCACGCGCATCGCCCCGCCGCGCGCGGCCGCCGCGTCGAGCAGCGCGGTCTTGCCGGCACCCGCCTCGCCCCGCAGCACCACCGCGCCGCCGGAGCCCGCACGGGCCCGCCCGATCACCTCGTCGAGTACGCCGATCTCCGCAGACCTGCCGAAAAGCACGAACCCACAGTAGGGGGCCGCTCCTATCCGGAGATCATCCCCAGCACGTCGGCGGTCGGGCGCCCGTCGGCGAAGGACCTGAAGAACCCGGAGCCGATCCCCGTCGGCACCGACCACTGCCTGGTCGTCACCAGCGACGTGCCCATCGTCGTCCGGCACACCCGCCTCGACTCTCGCCAGGAGGCCAACGCCCTGATGAGCACCATCGCCTACCCCGCATAACGCCCACCACCCGCCAACCCCTACCCTCCCAGCCAAGCGTCCCCAGGCAGCCAGCGCTATCGACACCAGCGGCCGTCTAGGGCCCGTGAGCGGGTTCGTTGGCGCCGGCCGCTGCTCCGGGACGCCACGCCGTCGGGTACGGCCACGCCGTCCCCGGGCGCCATCGGGCCGCGGACACCCGCCATACCAAGCTCGCTACCCGCCATCAGGTCTTCTCTAGCTCCCCCTACTTGGAAACACGGCCTAGCGGGGCGCCGACAAGTGATTCTGTCTTGACAAAATAATTTGTCGGTGCGAGGGTGGTGCCATGTTGGACGTGGCGGTGATCGAGGATCCGGCCGTGGCCGCGGTCTCGCTGGACCCTGTCCGGGCCCGGCTGCTCGCCGAGCTGACCGAGCCGGCATCGGCGGCGGTGCTGGCGGGCCGGGTCGGGCTGGCCCGGCAGAAGGTGAACTACCACCTGCGCGAACTGGAGCGGCACGGGCTGGTCGAGCTGGTCGAGGAGCGCCGCAAGGGCAACGTGACCGAGCGTGTGATGCGGGCCACCGCCGCGTCATACGTGATCTCACCCGCCGCGCTGACCGCGGTGGCGCCGGATCCGTCGCGCGCTCCCGACCGGCTGTCGGCGCGGTGGCTGCTCGCCCTGGCCGCGCAGCTCGTGCGGGACGTCGGGGCACTGATCACCGGTGCGGCGCGGGCCGACAAGCGGGTGGCGACGTTCGCGATCGAGGGTGAGGTGCGCTTCGCGTCCGCGGCCGACCGCGCCCGCTTCGCCCAGGAGCTGACCCAGGCCGTGACCTCGCTCATCGGCCGATACCACGACGAGGGCGCCACCGGGGGGCGCACGCACCGGATCGTCGTCGCCGTCCACCCCGCCGTTCCCCGGACGAAGGAGAGCTGACGTGGGCCGCGAATTCGAGCAGCACGACGAGGTCGAGGTCGACGCGACCCCCGAGGAGGTCTGGGCGGCCATCGCCACCGGGCCCGGGTGCGACTCGTGGTTCATGGGCCGCACCGAGATCGTCCCCGGCAAGGGCGGCACCGTCCGCACCGACGTGGGCGGCTACGCGATGGAGTCCACGATCACCGAGTGGGAGCCGTTCCGCCGCTTCGCCTATCGGGGCGACGAATCCCCCGACGGCCGGTTCATCGCGTTCGAGTACCTCATCGAAGGGCGCGAGCAGGGCAGCACGGTGCTGCGTCTGGTGACGAGCGGCTTCCTGCCCGGCGATGACTGGGAGGACGAGTACGACGCGATGGTCAAGGGCGGCGCGATGTACTTCGCCACCCTCGTCGCCTACCTCACCCACTTCACCGGACGCACCGCGACACCGATCACGGTGGAGGGGCCGATGGGCCCGGACGTGTTCGAACGCGTCCCGGCCGCCCTCGGGCTCTCCGCCGAACCGGCGGTCGGCGACCGGACCCGGGTCGCGCCCGAGGGCCTGCCGCCGATCGACGGCGTCGTCGACTTCGTCAACCCGGACGTCCTCGGCATCCGGACGCCCGACGCGCTGTACCGCTTCATACGCGGTTTCAACTGCCCGACGGTCGTCAACCACCACCTCTTCGCCGAGGGCGTGGACCGCGAGAAGACCGAGCAGGCGTGGCGTGCCTGGCTGGCCCGCCTGTCCGCCTGAGAGAGAGCCGACATGAGGAAGATCATCAGCGGGCTGTTCATCTCGCTCGACGGCGTGGTGGAGTCCCCCGAGCAGTGGCATTTCCCCTACGTGAACGACGAGGTGGACGACTTCGTCCGGGGCTTGAGCAACCGCAGCGAGGCGATGCTGTTCGGCCGCCGGACCTACGAGGAGTTCGCGGCGTACTGGCCGACGTCCACCGACGAGTTCGCCGACCGCCTGAACGGCGCCCCCAAGTACGTCGTGTCCAACACCCTGACCTCGGCCGACTGGCAGAACTCGACGCTGGTCAGCGGCGATGTCATCAAGGAACTGGCCCGGCTCAGGGAACAGCCCGGCGGCGCCCTCGGCATCACCGGCAGCGGCACGCTCGTCCGCTCCCTGCTGCGCGAAGGACTCCTGGACGAACTCCACCTGCTGGTGCATCCGATCGTGGCAGGCACCGGCAAGCGCCTCTTCGATGACGGCCCCCAGGTCCCTCTCCGCCTGGCCGACTCCACGACCTTCGGCAACGGCGTCGTCCACCTGGCCTACGAACGCGCAGACTCCTGACCGTCCGATCGTCCGGCCCGGCGACACCACCGCTGCCGGGCGTCTCCTGCGAGGCAGCGCCCCGTCGAGCCAACGCGGCTGAAGCCTGGAAGTAACGGCCCTGTTCGAGCGGCGACCGCCTGGGCGGTCCACTGAGCATTTCCGAGGAGGCGGCCCGCTTGCCTCTCGGGCGCGTCGACCGGCTCAGCCGCCGAGGCCGGGCCGAGGACGGCTCGCAGCCGGTGCCCATTGGCGAACCCGCTCACCACCGCAGCACCGAGCCTGCCGCCCGTACCGGCGGGCAGGCTACGGTGCCGTAGAGGTCGACGGACGGCCAGGTCTTCACGGCGTTCGCCGCGCGTGGGCGTCGGATGGCCGCATCGGCCGTCGCCTGCCATGGGCCGGCGCGAAGTGCGTGTTCACACGGGACAGCCCGACGGAGAGGATTCACCCCGCGGCTGGACGGCTGGCGGGGTGCGATGGCCGCCGGGCGTCCACTGCGGCGAACGAGACGGGCTCGGCAGCCGTCTTCTGACCGAAAAGCTGCTCTAGGTGTACTGACCATGGACGTTGGTGACGGCGACACGGCTGGATGATCTTGAAATGAA
>NZ_BAABDO010000015.1:0-87179 GCF_039539665.1 Actinomadura keratinilytica | reverse complement strand
GGCGCACCACCCAGACGATCACGCACTGTCGCGGATCGTTACGGGGAAAGGCTCAATGCACGTGCATCCGCACCGGAGAGCGACGAGCAGGCGCCACCGTGCGCCAGGAATCGGAGGTAGCCGCAGGACACCGACCCCAGTGGCACACTAAGTACATTTTCCGGCACTGCCGGAACCGCTGTCCGCCATGTAGCCGGGAGGTTGGGCGTGACTCCAGAGACGCCGGGAACCGGGTCCACGGTGCGTCGGATCCTGCTCGGCTCACAACTGCGCCGCCTGCGCGAGGCGAAGGGCGTGAGCCGCCAGGATGCCGGCTATGTCATCCGGGCGTCCGAGTCGAAGATCAGCCGCCTGGAGCTCGGGCGGGTCAGCTTCAAAGAGCGCGACGTTGAAGACCTGCTCACGCTGTACGGCGTCACCGACCCCACCGAGCGGGAGGCGCTGGTACAGCTCGCACGGGAGGCCAACACCCCGGGATGGTGGCACCGCTACAGCGACGTGCTGCCCAACTGGTTCCAGACCTACGTGGGCCTGGAGGAGTCGGCGACCCTGATCCGGACCTACGAGCTGCAGTTCGTCCCCGGACTGCTGCAGTCGGAGGGGTACGCCCGGGCGGTCATCCGACTCGGCAACGCCGGCGCCTCCGATCACGAGATCGAGCAGCGCGTCGGGCTGCGCCTGCAGCGGCAGGAGCGCCTCACCGGCCCCAACGCGCCCCGGCTGTGGGCGGTGCTGGACGAGGCGGCGCTGCGGCGGCCCATCGGCGGGCCTGAGGTGATGCGGGGCCAGTTCGAGCATCTCATCGAGATGTCGAAGCTGCCCAATGTCACGATCCAGGTCATGCCGTTCCGCTTCGGCGGGCACGCCGCCGAGGGCGGGGCCTTCACCATCCTGCGCTTCCCCGAGCAGGACCTGCCGGACGTGGTTTACGTGGAGAACCTCACCGGCGCGATGTACCTGGACAAGCGCGACGACGTCGACACCTATCTGCAGGCGATGGAACGCCTGTGCGTCGACAGTGCGACACCGGAGCGCACCGTCGAGCTTCTCGGTGACCTTCTCAGAGAGACATGATGCTCCCGACCGACAACGGCAACAGTCCCTCGGCGGCCCCCTGCGTCCCGGCCGCGTACAACGGCATGCCCGCCACGAAGCTGCACGGGGCCCGATGGCTGAAGTCCCGGCGCAGCAACTCGCAGGGCAACTGCGTGGAAATCGCCGAGCTCCCCGGTGGACGGGTGGCCATGCGCAACTCCCGCCATCCGGAGGGCCCGGCGCTGATCTACACCCGTCCCGAGATCGAGGCGCTGATCCTCGGGGCCAAGGAGGGGGACTTCGACAACCTGATCGCCGCACGCAACTGACGCCCGCGACCCGGCTCGCGGGACCTCCTCACGGGGGCAGCTGCAAGACCACGTCCTCCCGCTGACGTGATCTTGCAGTTGCCTCACCGGGCGGTCACGGGTTCATCCGCAGTTGCCGTAGGGGGCGGCCACCCCGCCGCTGCCGAAGCGCACGCACACTCCCGGGGCCTTCACGTACACCGGCCCCGCGTACCAGGCGTACGACCCGCTGTCGGCCACCTGCCCGCCGCCCTGGCGCTGGATCCACACCGACACCTGTGACCGCGTGCCCACGTTGCGCGTCTTCATCAGGACGGCGCAGTTGTACCCCGAGCTGTTGTAGAGCAGGTACGCCGTCCCCCCGGAGACGGAGAGGGAGCGCTGCACGTAGTAGCCGCCGCCGTGCGGACCGGAGTTGCAGACCTGCTGCGGGGTGTACTTGTTGGCGGGCTCCTTGGTCGGGCCGGCCGTGGTGCCGCCACCGCCGCCCGTCCCGGGGGTGGTCTGCCCTCCGCCGGAACGCCTCTGCTGCTGGTTCTGGCCGCCCTGGTCGGACTGCCCCTTCTTGTCGTTCGCCGTGCTGGGGGTCTGCTGAGGGGACCTGGACGCGTTGCCGGGGCGGCTGCTCGGGGCGTCGAGCCTGCTGCCGGAGCCCGCGCCGTCTCCCCGGGTCTGCTCGCTCTGCGGGTTGCCGACGGCGGCGCTGTCTCCGCCGGTCTCCCCGCCGCCCGAACGGGTGGCCGCCCAGACCGAGCCGCCTCCCACCACGGCGACGACCGCGGCGGCCGCGATCAGGGGGACGAGACGCTTCCCCTTGTGCGTCTTGTGGCCGCCCCGGTGCTGCGGCGGGGCCGACGGGCCGAACGGCGGCGGCTGCGGCGTCGTTTGGGGATGGGTCTGGGGGGCGGTCTGAGGGTTGGTCTCGGGCGAGGTCGCCTCTTGGGAGGGGCCGTTCTGCGGCACGTACGGGATGGCCGGCGCGACGGCGCGGTCCGGGACGGTGGCCTGTGACGGGACGGCCTGGGGCGCGGATGCCGGCGGTGTGACGGCCGCGCCGCTCGCCGCGCCCATGTCCGGGGTCGTGCTCTCCGTGGTCACCCCGACCAGACGCTCTTGGGCCTGGCGGGCCGTGGGCCGCTTGCGGGGGTCCTTGGCCAGGCAGTCCGCGACGACCTCGCGCAGCGGGCTCGGCAACGCGCCCAGGTCGGGCTCGGCGGTGAGGATGCGATGCATCACCGCGGCCATGTCGTCGTTGCCGAAGGCGGGATGGCCGTTGGCGGCGAACACCATCGTGCTGCCCCAGGCGAACATGTCGGAGGCCGGGCCCACCTCGTCCCCGGTGAAGTGCTCCGGCGACATGTAGGAGGGGGTGCCGACGTTCTGCGTCTCGCCCGCCGCGTCCAGCGCCCGGGCCACCCCGAAGTCGATCACACGCGGGCCGTCCGGCCCCATCATCACGTTCTGCGGCTTGAAGTCGCGGTGCACGATGCCCGCCTGGTGGATGGCGATCAGGGCGGTCAGCGTGCTGATGGCCAGCCGCTCCAGCGCGCCCCCGGTGCGCGGCCCCTCCTCCTGTACCAGCCGGTACAGTGACCGCCCGGGGACGTACTCGCTGACGATGTAGGGCTGGTCGCCCGCCACGTCGGCGTCCAGGACCTGCGCGGTGCAAAAGCGCGCGACCCGCTTGGCGACCGCCAGCTCCCGCACGAACCGGGCCCGCGCCGCGTCGTCGACCGCCTCCCCGGAGTGCAGCAGCTTGATGGCGACGGGGTCGGCGTCGCCGGGCGGACGGGCGAGGAAGACCGCGCCCTGCCCGCCCTGGCCGAGGCGGCCGACGATCTCGTACTCGCCCAGCCGGGTCGGATCGCCCGGCCGCAGCGGACGGACGTCCGGCATCGTCTGGTCCGTCACACCACTCTCTCCCGTCGCATCGGACACAGTGCCTAGTCAGACTATGTGCCGATGGCGGCACGTGCTGCGGGGGACGGGCAGATGAGACCGTCCGCCCCCGCCATGTGAACGCGCGGCTGCGGTGCGCCACCGGCCGCGCCCCCGGGAACGGGGAAGCCTCCGGGGCGACGGCGTACGCCGTCCCGGAGGCTCCAGATGTGTCGGCTACGAGTCAGGCCGGGTCGGGGGTCCGCCGGGACTGCCGTCGCTCCGCCCGGCCGTTCTCACCCGGTGGAGCCTCCCGGTCGTGCTGCCGTTCCAGCCGCGCCGCCACCGCGAGGGCGCGCAGCGAGGTGGACTTGATGTGCTTGTGGGAGCGGTTCGGACGCGGCCTGGGGATGCTGGTGGGCATCGTGGACCTCCTGCGACATAGGAATGCGGTGGTACCCGAAATGTCGGATCTTGCACCTGCAGTTGGTGTAACCCCACGATCGCCGCGTCTATTCCGAGTCTCCGCTCATCTTCTCTCCCCGGCCGCCGTCGTCGGCCTGCCGCAGGCCCCGGCGGTGTGATGAGACCTACCTTCACGCCTGTTCCCCCGGGGGCGGTGGCGGGTTATGTTGAGCGCGCTCGACGACGAGCCCGGGAGGCCGTCGCTCCGGGCGGCCTCGCGCCGCCGGATACCCGACTCCTGGGAGAAGCGCCGTGATGAACAAGCTGCTCGTCGCCAACCGGGGCGAGATCGCCGTACGGGCCTTCCGCGCCGCCTACGAGCTGGGCATCGCCAGTGTCGCGGTGTACGCCTACGAGGACCGCCTCTCGCTGCACAGGCAGAAGGCCGACGAGGCCTACGAGATCGGTGAACGCGGGCACCCCGTCCGGGCCTACCTCGACGTGGACGGAATCGTCGCCACGGCGCTGCGGGTGGGGGCGGACGCGGTGTACCCGGGCTACGGGTTCCTGGCCGAGAGCCCCGAACTGGCCGAGGCGTGCGAGCGCAACGGGCTGACGTTCGTGGGCCCGCCCGCGCGGGTGCTGCGCCTGGCGGGCAACAAGATCGAGGCGGTGGAGGCGGCCCGGCAGGCGGGGCTGCCGGTGCTGCGGTCGGCCACCCCCGCGCCGGGGGAGGAGCTCGCCGCGGCGGACGAGGTCGGCTTCCCCCTGTTCGTCAAGGCGGCGGCGGGCGGCGGCGGACGCGGGCTGCGCCGCGTGGACCGGCGCGAGGAACTCCTGGCGGCCGTTGAAGCAGCCCGCAGGGAGGCGCAGACCGCCTTCGGCGACCCCACGGTCTTCCTGGAACAGGCCGTCGACCGGCCGCGCCACATCGAGGTGCAGGTGCTCGCCGACGCGGCGGGGCACGTCGTGCACCTGCGTGAGCGCGACTGCTCCGTACAGCGCCGGCATCAGAAGGTCGTGGAGATCGCCCCCGCCCCCCGCCTGGACGCGGCCGTCGTGCAGCGGCTCTGCCGGGACGCCGTGGCGTTCGCCGAGGAGATCGGATACGTCAACGCGGGGACGGTGGAGTTCCTCGTGGACGCGTCCGGGCGGCACGTGTTCATCGAGATGAACCCGCGCATCCAGGTCGAGCACACCGTCACCGAGGAGGTGACCGGCATCGACCTTGTGCAGAGCCAGCTGCGCATCGCGGGCGGGGAGACCCTGGAGGACCTGGGGATCGCCCAGCAGAACGTCACCGTCTCCGGGTACGCGGTGCAGTGCCGCATCACCACCGAGGACCCCGCCAACGACTTCCGCCCCGACACCGGCAGGATCTCGGCGTACCGCTCCCCGGGCGGTGCGGGCGTGCGTCTGGACACCGGGACGGCCCACGCCGGCGCCGTGGTCACGCCCCACTTCGACTCGCTCCTGGTCAAGCTGACGTGCCGCGGCCGGACCCTGGAGGAGGCGGTGCGGCGCGCGCGCCGGGCCGTGACCGAGTTCCGCATCCGGGGCGTGGCGACGAACATCCCGTTCCTGCGGGCGGTGCTGGACGACGCGGACTTCCGCGCGGGCGGCGTCACGACCTCCTACATCGCCGACCATCCCGAACTGCTGACCGCCCGTTCCAGCGGCGACCGCGCCACGCGCCTCGTGCGCTACCTGGCCGACGTGACCGTCAACAAGCCGCACGGGGACGCGCCCACGGACCTGGACCCGCGCAGCAAGCTCCCACCGCTCGATCTGGAAGGCCCCGTCCCGGAGGGCTCGCGCGACCTTCTGCTGGCGCTCGGCCCGCGCGCGTTCGCCGAACGGCTGCGCGCCCAGTCGGCCCTGGCGGTCACCGACACCACGTTCCGGGACGCCCACCAGTCCCTGTTGGCCACCCGGGTGCGCACCTACGACCTGGTGGCGGCGGCCCCGTACCTGGCGCGCATGGCCCCGCGGCTGCTGTCGCTGGAGGCGTGGGGCGGCGCCACCTACGACGTGGCGCTGCGCTTCCTGGCGGAGTCGCCCTGGGACCGGCTGGCCGCGATCCGCGAGGCCGCACCCAACCTGTGCATCCAGATGCTGCTGCGCGGCGCCAACACCGTGGGCTACACCCCCTACCCCGAGTCGGTGACGCGCGCCTTCGTGGCCGAGGCCGCCCGCACCGGCGTGGACATCTTCCGGGTGTTCGACGCACTCAACGACGTGGAGCGCATGCGGCCCGCGATCGACGCCGTGCTGGAGACGCACGCGCTGGCCGAAGGCACCCTCTGCTACACCGCGGACCTGTCGTCCCCCGCAGAGGAGGTCTACACGCTGGACTACTACCTGCGGCTGGCCGAACGGCTCGTCGAGGCGGGCGTGCACGTCCTGTGCATCAAGGACATGGCGGGCCTGCTGCGGGCCCCGGCTGCGCGCACCCTCGTCAGCGCGCTGCGCCAGAGGTTCGACCTGCCCGTCCACCTGCACACGCACGACACCGCGGGCGGGCAGCTCGCCACCTACCTGGCCGCCGTCGAGGCCGGGGTGGACGCCGTCGACGGCGCCGCGGCGCCCCTGTCGGGCACCACCAGCCAGCCGCCGCTGCAGGCGATCGTCGCGCACACCGACGCGACCGAGCGCGCCACCGGGCTGGACCTGGGCGCGCTCACCGCGATGGAGCCCTACTGGGAGGCGGTGCGGCGCCTGTACGCCCCGTTCGAGATGGGCCTGCCGTCCCCCACCGGACGGGTGTACGAGCACGAGATCCCCGGCGGGCAGCTGTCGAACCTGCGGCAGCAGGCGGTCGCCCTCGGCCTCGGCGACAGGTTCGAGGAGATCGAGCGCCTGTACGCGGCCGCCGACCGCATCCTGGGGCGCCTGGTCAAGGTCACCCCGTCCAGCAAGGTGGTCGGGGACCTGGCGCTGCACCTGGTCGCCGTGGGGGCCGATCCCGACGACTTCGCCGCGCATCCGGAGCGGTACGACGTGCCCGACAGCGTCGTCGGCTTCCTGCACGGGGAACTGGGCGACCCTCCCGGGGGCTGGCCGCAGCCGTTCCGCGACCGGGCCCTGAGCGGGCGCCGGTACACCCCCGTGCGCGGCGAGCTCACCGAGGAGGAGGACAAGGCGCTGTCGGGGCCCGGCGTCCGCGACGCGCTCGACCGGCTGCTGTTCCCCGGCCCCGCCCGCGAGTACCGCGAGGCGCGCGCCGCCTATGGCGACCTGTCGGTGGTGCCCACCGGCGCCTTCCTGTACGGCCTCCAACCGGGCCGGGAGGTCGCCATCGACCTGGAGCCGGGGGTGCGCGTGCTGGCCGGCCTGGAGGCCGTGGGCGAGCTCGACGAGGCGGGTTTCCGGCAGGTCATCTGCACCGTCAACGGGCAGCTGCGCACGCTGTCGGTGCGCGACAGGTCCGCGGCGGCCGACGCCCCGCCGGTCGAGCGCGCCGACCCCGACGAGCCCGGGCACGTCGCCGCCCCGTTCGACGGTTCGGTCACGCTGCGCGTGGCCAAGGGGGAGCGGGTCGCCGTCGGCGACGTGGTCGCCACCATCGAGGCGATGAAGATGGAGGCCGCCATCACCGCCGCGGTCGGCGGCACCGTCACGCGGCTGGCCGTGCCCGAGGCGTCCTCGGTCCGGGCCGGCGACCTGCTGCTCGTCATCTCCTGATCGGTCGAAGCTCTGAGAGCCGCTCAGGCGGCCGCCGTCCGCCCCGCCCTTCTCTGCCCTCGCAAGGGGCGGTCGGCGGCCGCTGGAGCCGTTCTCAGGCCCGGCGGCGGGCGGGCCGGGATCCGGCCGACCCGTCGGATCGGATGATCTCCGTTGCGGTGCGCCGGTCCGGTCCGGTCTCGGTGCTGTTCGCCGGATCGTGCGCGGGATATGGCCGTCTGTTCGCTTTCTTGGTTCTCTCTGGTCGTGTGGCTGGGTGTATCAGGTTTATGAGGCGGAAGAAAGATGTCGATCTCATGCCGGAAACGGATGACATCCGGGGCCACGGCCTAGAAGACTGGTAAGTGCGCGATCATGTGGAAGAGAGGGCGGAATGGCGGCGAGGCGATTCGGGGGGCTTGGGCGACTGGCGGCGGCCGGGGGAGCGGCCATGTCGCTTGTGATCACACTCATGCCGGGTGCGGCGCTGGCGGGAACGGCCACCGCCGTTGCGCAGAACCCGTCCGCTTCCCGGCGCGCCGCCCTGGACGCGGGCAAGCTGCGTGCGACGCTGGACGCCACACATAAGGCCGGGATGTACGGTATTTACTCGTCCGTCCGTGATGACGGGCGTGCCTGGAAAGGGGCGTCCGGAGTGGCGAACGTGCAGACCGGACGGCCCGTGACCCCGGACATGCAGCACCGTGTGGGCAGCGTCACCAAGACGTTCACCGCCGCCGCCGTTCTGCGGCAGGTGGAACAGGGGCGTATCCAGTTGGATGCGCCGATCGGTACCTATTTGCCGGAGGATGTTCCCGGGCAGCGCGGCAGGCAAATCACCGTGCGAATGCTGCTGAACCACACCAGCGGCATCGCCGACTACGTCGCCTCGGCGTTCCCCTCGCTCCAGGAACCGTCGTCCAGGAGCCTGGACAGGAAACGGTTCCGCACGCTCACGCCCGCGCGACTCATCAAATGGGGCCTGGACGCACCGTCCACCGGAACCCCCGGGGCGCAGTGGTCCTACTCCAACACCAACTACATCATCCTCGGGCGCCTTCTGGAGAAGGTCACCGGGATGAAGGCGGAGACGTACATCACACGGGACGTCATCCGCCGTGCGGGGCTCAAGAACACCTATTTCCCCGACAGCCCGGTGATCTACGGCGCCCACTCGCGGATGTACGAGTCGCTGTACGGCGTCCTCACCCCGCCGCGCGACTACAGCATCTTCGACATGTCCTGGGCGGGCACGGCCGGGGCGCTGGTGTCGACCATGGACGACCTCAACCGCTTCTACCGGCGCCTGCTCACCGGCGGGATCGTCGGCCCGGCCGCGCTGGCGGAGATGCGCCGCACCGTGCCCGTCAAGGACGCCGACGGCACCGTGCTGATGAACTACGGCCTCGGCCTCTACTCCGTGCAGCTGCCGTGCGGCACGTTCTGGGGGCACGACGGCGCGGTGTGGGGCGCCGGGACGCAGGCGCTGACCGATGAGGGCGGCGGACGGCAGCTCGCATTCGGCTTCAACCTGATGAAGTACCAGCAGCTGAACGGCGAAGGGCGCCCCATGCCCCACCCGATCGACAACGCCATGGGCGCGCACATGATGGAGGCCCTGTGCGGGGCCGGGACGCCGCCGCCCAACGCCCGCATCGCGCAGCGGCCCGTGCAGCCGCTGCCGCTGCAGACGCTGGCGCCCCAGGAAGGCGGCTCCTGACTCAGGACGGCGGCTCGTACGCCTCCGGGTCGTGGGCCAGCACGGACCTCCCGCCGTCGACGGGGACGGTCGCGCCGTTGATGAAGGACGCCTCGTCCGACAGCAGGTGCACGATCGCGGCCGCGACCTCCTCGGCCCTGGCGACGCGGCCGAGGGGGTGCAGCCGCGCCATCTCCGCCTCGATGTGCGCCGCCCCCTCGGGCCCCTGCTGGGCGAGGAACTCGTCATAGCGTTCGGTGCGCACCGAACCCGGCGCCACCGCGTTCACCCGGATGCCGCGCGGACCGTACTCGACGGCGAGCGCGCGCGTCAGGCCCTCGATCGCCGCCTTGGCGGTGACGTACGGGGCGCACCCCGGCACCGCCTGCCGCGCCTGGTGCGAGGTGACGTTGACGATGGCCCCGCCCGTCCCGGCGGCCAGGAAGCGCCGCACCGCCGTCGTGCACCCGGTCAGGGGCGCGCCCAGGTTGACGGCGATGAGGTCCATGACCTCCTTGGCGGACGCGGTGTGCACCGAGGCGTCCCGGAAGACGGCCGCGTTGTTGACCCAGCCGGTGAGCGTGCCCGCCTCCTCGGCGAGGTCCGCGGCGCGTTCCGCGACGGCCTCGTCCCCGGCGTTGCCGGTGACCACGCGCACGCGTGCACCGGCGGGATGACCGTGCGTCCACGCCAGCGCCGCTTCGTCCAGTTCGACGGCCACCACATGGTCGCCGCCGGCCAGCAGCCGCTCCACCACCGCCCGGCCGATGCCCCGGCCACCCCCCGTCACCACGAAGGAATCCGCCATACGGCCATCTTAAAGAGAGGCGGGGTCGGTGTTGCCGCCGCACAGGACGACGACGACCCGCTCGCCCGCGGCGGGCCGGTAGGCGCCCGTGCGCAACGCGGCGACGGCCGTGGCGGCGGCGTGCTCGACGAGCAACCGGTACCGCTCCCACAGCCAGCGCCGCGCCTCCACGATCGCCTCGTCGGACACCAGCACCGACCGCACCCCCGTACGGGCCGCCACCTCGAAGGCGATCTCACCGAGACGGGTGGCGCCGAGCGAGTCCGCCGCGACGCCGGACACGTCCGCGTCGACGGGCGCCCCCGCCTCCAGGGCCCGGTGCAACGTCGGGATGGCCTCCGGCTCCGCCCCGACGACGGTCGCGTGCCCCTGGACGGCGGCGGCCACCCCCGCCATCAGCCCGCCGCCGCCGACGGCGAGCACGACGGTGTCGAACTCCCCCGAGGTCTGTTCGAGCAGTTCCAGGCCGAGCGTTCCCTGACCGGCGCAGATCTCGGGCTGGTCGTAGGCGTGGCAGAACAGCGCACCCGTGTCGGCGCATCGTTTGGTCGCGGCCTCGTACGCCTCGGCGTACCTGCTGCCGACCTGCACGACCCGCGCCCCGAGCGCGCGCAGCCTGGCCACCTTGACCGCCGGCGCCGTCTGCGGCACGTACACCTCGGCCGCCGCGCCCACCTCTGCGGCGGCGTAGGCGACGGCGAGCCCGGCGTTGCCTCCCGACGCCGCGACCACGCCCGCCGCGGGCAGCGTCCCCTGCTCGGCCGCCGCCAGCACGCGGTTGAACGCGCCGCGGGCTTTGAACGACCCGGTGTGCTGCGTCTGCTCCAGCTTCAGCCACGTGCACGCGGCGCCGCCGAGCGGTTCGGCCGCCAGCACCGGGGTCCGGCGGACCCGGCCGGCGATGCGCGCGGCGGCGTCCCGGACGTCAGAGGGTTCGATCAATTGGGGGGACCTCTCACGGACGACGGACGACACTGACCTGCGGCCACCACGCTATGTCCTCCCCGGCCGACCGGACGCCGCGTCGGGGAACCCGCTGGTGACGCGCACCACTAATAGACGATTTGTCAACTAGTTGCTAACGGCGGCGCCGGGCATGTGGCGCCAGCCCATTCACCTGCACCGGGGCAGGAGGGACAGTCGTGTGCGTCCGCTGTCCAAGGCCGCCGAGAGCCGCCTGTCAAAGGGGGGAGGCCCAGGCGGTTCGGCGGCCTCCCACCCCCTGGAGTGGCAATGAGAGTTCGAGTCGTTGCGGCCTCCGCCGTGACCGGGGCCGCGCTGACCCTCGCGTCGGTGGGCGCCGCCCAGCCGGCGTCCGCCGCGCCGTCGCAGTGCCTCGCCTCGGAGGCCGACATCTACGCCGCCGCCCCGGCGAGCATCGACGGCGACCCGGGAGACCTGCTGGCGTGCCGGCAGGTGACGCTGCCGGGCGTGGGCGGCGTCCGCGCGAAGGCGTGGAAGGTGCGCTACGTCACCACCGACGTCAAGGACGCCAAGACGGTCGCGACCGGATTCGTGGCGGTGCCGGAGGCCGCGTGGACCAAGAGCGGGTCCCGTCCGGTCGTCGCCTTCCACCCGGGCACCTCCGGCCTCGGCCCGCAGTGCGCGTTCTCCAAGCAGATGACCGGGGCCTACGTGGACCACTACGAGGGCCCCAACGTGGCCGAGTTCCTCAAGGCCGGGTTCGCGGTCGCCGCCGCCGACGGCCCCGGCTACATCGACGGCAAGGTCCACACCTACATGGTGGGGCAGAGCGCGGGCAAAGCCGTGCTCGACATCGCGCGCACGTCCCGCCAGATCCCCGGCGGCTCCCTGCGCTCGGACGGCAAGGTCGGCATCGCCGGATACTCCGAGGGCGGCCAGGCCGCGCTGTGGGCCGCGCAACTGGCCGCCTCCTACGCGCCCGAACTGCAGGTGGCGGGCGCGGCGGCCGGAGGCGTGCCGGGCGACTTGAAGGTGACCGCCGAGCGGCTCAACGGCGGCCTGTTCGCCGGATTCGCCGCCGACGCGCTGGTCGGGCACAACGCCGCCTACCCGGACATGCCGTTCGACGAGCTGATGAACGACAAGGGTGCCAAGGCGGTGCAGGACGCCAAGCGGCTGTGCCTGTTCGGGACGCTCGGCCGCTTCCTGGGCGCCCGCGTGGAGAACCTCACCAAGGACAAGCTGACCCTCGACCAGATCTGGCAGTTGCGCGGCCCCGACGGCACCTGGGGCGAACTGGCCGACCGCAGCAAGCTCGGCGTGGACATCGGCGCGCCCGGCTCGTCCGCCACGTACCAGATCGGCTTCCCGGTGTTCCAGTACCGCGGCGCTCTGGAAGAGATCATCCCGACCGAGACCGAGGACGCCACCCGCGCCGCCTATTGCAAGGCGGGCATCAACACCACCTGGAACAAGTCCTACGTGGGCGAGCACCTGCTCACCGACTGGCTCGCGGCAGGGGACGTCACCCGCTTCCTGAATGACCGCTTCGAAGGCAAGCCCGTCACGGGCAACTGCTGACCGGCTGCGGGGCGACCCATCTCGCGGGTGGGTCGCCCCGCCGGCCCAGGTGATAGGGGCGCATCCCGGGGGCGACATATTAGAGGCATGCAGTCCGCGTTCCGCCGCCCCGGGTTCGTCTGCACCGACCACGTGCTGGAAGCGCCGCTCGACCATGCGGACCCGTCCGGGCCCACCATCGAGATCTACGCGCGTGAGGTCGTGGCGCCGGACAGGGAGGACGACGACCTGCCGTGGCTGCTGTTCCTGCAGGGCGGCCCGGGACACCGGGCGACGCGGCCGGGGGCGGACCCGGGGGCGTGGCTGAAGCGCGCCCTCCAGGAGTACCGGGTGCTGCTGCTCGACCAGCGCGGCACGGGGCGCAGCACCCCCGCCAACCGTCAGACCCTCCCGGCGGCCCCCGCCGACGCCGCGGCGTACCTGCGGCACTTCCGCGCCGACTCCATCGTCCGGGACGCCGAACTGCTGCGCCGGCACCTGATCGGGGACCGGCCGTGGAGCGTGCTCGGCCAGAGCTTCGGAGGCTTCTGCGCCGTCACGTACCTGTCGCTGGCACCGGAGGGCCTGCGCGAGGTCTTCATCACCGGGGGCCTGCCGAGCCTCACGGCCGGGGCGGACGAGGTCTACCGCGCTGCCTACCCGCGCGTGCTCGCCGCCAACGAGCGGTACTTCGAGCGCTACCCCGGCGACCAGGACGTCGTGCGCCGCATCGTGGACCACCTGCGCGAGCACGACGTGCGGCTGCCGGACGGGGAGCGGCTGACGGCACGCCGGTTCCAGACCCTCGGGCACGGGCTCGGCAACTCGGTGCTGTTCGACAACCTGCACTACCTGCTGGAGGAGGCGTTCATCGGACGCGGACAGCTGTCGGACGCCTTCCTGCACAAGGTGCACGCGTCCGTGTCGTACGCCTCCCAGCCTCTCTACGCGCTGTTGCACGAGGCCATCTACTGCCAGGGCACCGCGTCGCGGTGGGCGGCCCAAAGGGTGCTCGACGAGTTCCCGCAGTTCTCCCTCGACAACGACGGGCCGGTGCGTTTCGTCGGAGAGATGATCTACCCGTGGTTCTTCGAGGAGGACCCGGCGCTGCGCCCCCTGCGCGAGTGCGCCGACCTGCTCGCCGCCTACGACGAATGGCCCGCCCTCTACGACCCCGGCCGCCTGGCCGCCAACACGGTCCCGGCCGTCGCGGCCGTCTACCACGACGACATGTACGTGGACCGCGACCACTCGCTGCAGACCGCCGACGCGATCGCGGGTCTGCGCACATGGGTCACCAACGAGTACGCCCACAACGGCCTGAGCGCCGACGCCCGCGTCCTGGACCGCCTCATCGCCATGCTGCGCGGCCAGGTGTAACCCGGCGCCCCACCCGTTGTGACGCGCTTGTCCGCGGTGCACAGGGTGCTGCGCGAGGGCCCGACCACCGCCCCGCGGCCGACGGCTGCCGTTCCGCGCGTATCGCCGAACTGGCCGTCGGCTGCGCCCGCCGTGGGGCGCGCGGCCCGCTGCCAGATGGAAGACCGCGCGCCCCACGGGGCTGCCGCGCTAGTAGGTGGCCCGGTGGCGGCCGACGTAACCGCGCCTGCGGGGTCGCGCCTCCGCCGCCAGCGCGGCGCCCGCGACACCGAGGAACACGCCGCCCGTCAGGACCGACATGCACACTGCGAGCGCCGTCATCACGCGTCCCCCTCGCGGTCGTCGTCCGGCACCGCGGGGGAGGTCCCCGACCATGCCAGGGGCAGGTTGCGGACCGTCTCCGCGAGCTGGTCGTGTGCCCGCGTGAGCACCACCAGCGCTTCGGGCGTCTCCGCGTACAGCTGCGAGGCGCACCCGGCCAGGGCCTCGCGGGTGGACAGGCGGTGTCCCATGCGCAGCGCGACGGTCCACACCAGCCCGCCGTTCAGCTGCGTTTGGAACGGCGTCGCCCACCGCCCGGACGGCTCCCGCCACCCCGGCAGCGGCTCGGCGGGATCGATGCGCTGCGGGTCGTTCCCGCCGAGCCGCGTAGTCTTGTCAGACATCAGGGTCTGACCTCCCTTGCAGGTCGGCTCTGTAGGCCCCGTTCGGCGGTGCGACGCCGGGCGGGGCCGTCCTGTGTCTGTGGCGGGCTCCACCTTACATGACCGTGCACGAGCCTACATAAGTTTACACATGAACCTGTAGGTACACATGCGTAACGTGACAGCGTGGGCGAGGAACTCGACGGCATGGATCCGCTGC
This sequence comes from Actinomadura keratinilytica, assembly GCF_039539665.1. Taxonomy (NCBI): domain Bacteria; kingdom Bacillati; phylum Actinomycetota; class Actinomycetes; order Streptosporangiales; family Thermomonosporaceae; genus Actinomadura; species Actinomadura keratinilytica. Next base: position 72,655 of record NZ_BAABDO010000015.1, on the reverse strand, counting down.
GCGTGCAGTTGGCAGACCGCGTGGCCGCGAAGATCGCCGACGGCACTTACCCGCCGGGTAGTCGCATCCCATCGACGGCGCAGTTGGCCGATCAATACGGCGTTTCGCAGCGAACCGCCGCAGACGCGGTCAAGCTGCTGAAAGAGCGCGGGTTGGTCCGCGGTGTTCAGGGGCGCGGTGTCTTCGTGCTGAGAAAGGCGGACGGCGGCTGACGTTGCACAAACCGCGACGCGCAGAAGAGCCCCGGGGTGAAGCCTGGGGGCTCTTCTGCGTGTTCGGCTACTGCGCGGGGCAGTAGGTGGGGTCGGCGGGGGTCAGACTGCGGGGGCGGGGCGGTAGTCGAGGACGACGGTGCCGGACGAGGCCATGACCGTCGTGCTGGCCAGGGTCCACTTGCTGAGCGGGGCGCCGTCGCGGAACAGCTTCTGGCCCTTGCCCACGACGACCGGGTGCACCCACAGCTTCAGCTCGTCCAGCACGCCGTATTCGATGAGCGAGTCGATCAGGTTCAGGCTGCCGAAGACGAGGATGTCCTTCTCATGCCGCTCCTTGAGGGCGGTGAGCTCGTCCTTGACGTTCTCCCGGATGATGGTCGAGTTGTTCCACTCGGCCTTCTCCAGGGTGGTGGAGACGACGTACTTGGGGAGGGTGTTCATCCGCACCCCGTACTCGCCCGTCTGCTCCTCCATGTGCGGCCAGGCGGCGGCGAAGCCCTCGTAGGTGACGCGGCCGAGCAGCAGCGCGTCGCTGGCGAACAGCTGCCCGTGGGCGAACTTCAGGTGCTCGGGGGTGCTGTACTCCATCGTCCATTCGTTCGGGGCGTGCGCGACGCCGTCCAGCGACACGTAGTTCAGCGCGACGATCCTGCCCATGGCGGTTCCTCCGGTTGCGTTCAGTTCGGGTAGGGGTGCTCGCGGCGGGCGGCGCGCAGCGCGCGGGCCCACCACACGAGCTGGTCGAGCGTCAGGTTGACGGCGGTGTTGCATTCGGCCGCGGCCTTGGGCCAGCGCCCGTCGGCGGTGAAGTGCTCCCAGTAGCGGGGCAGGCTGATGCCGTCGCGGATGGTGACCGCGTGCAGTTCGGCGAAGACCTGCCGCAGCTGGGCGGCGGCGTTCAGGCCGCCCGAGTCCCGGCCGTAGGTGACCAGGGCGACGGGTTTGGCGTGCCACTCCTCGTAGAACCAGTCGATGGCCTCCTTGAGCGGCGCCGGGAAGCCCGCGTTGTACTCGGGGGCGACCACGGCGAAGGCGTCGGCGGCGGCCAGCCGGGACGCCAGCGCCCGCACGGGCGGCGGAACCGGCTCGTCGTGGTCGGTGAGCTCGTGCGGCAGCCGCGCCTCGGCCAGATCGACCATGTCGACGTCCAGGTCGCCGCGGCGGCGGGCCCGGTCGGCGAACCATCCGGCCACGGTGGGGCCGAAACGCCCGCGGCGGGTGCTGGCGATGATGACCGCCAGCCGCAGCCGGTCGGTGCCCGACATCTCCGCCTCCTCGGTGTCCCCTCGGTGCTGACAGCGCAACGGTGCCGGAACGCGTTTACGGAATCCTTACGGCCTGTTTTCGGCTGACCGGGGCGGCTATCGTGCCGCTCATGCTCTTCGGGGTGTTGGGGCCCCTGGCGGTGTGGACCGACGACGGCGCGCCGGTCGCGGTGCCCGGCCGCAAGGTGCGCGTCCTGCTGGCCGACCTGCTGCTGCACGAGGGACGTCCGGTGCCCGCCGACCGGCTGATCGACGACCTGTGGGGGGAGCGTCCGCCCCGCGACCCCGCGGGCGCGCTGGCGGTCAAGGTGTCGCAGCTGCGGCGGGTGCTGGCGGACGCCCAGCCCGGCGGCCGCGCGCTGGTGGAGACCCGCCCCGCCGGATACGTCCTGCACATCGGCGCGGACGGCCTGGACTCCGTGCGGTTCCAGAACCTGGTCGACCGGGCGCGGCGGGACGGCGACCCGGCCGCGCGGGCGGCGCTGCTCGGGGAGGCGCTCGCGCTGTGGCGCGGCCCCGCGTTCGCCGACTTCGCCGACGAGCCGTTCGCCCAGGCCGCGATCACCCGGCTGGAGGAGCTGCGGCTGGCCGCCCTGGAGGACCGCGCCGAGCTGCGGCTGGCGCTCGGCGAGCACACCGCGCTGGCCGCCGAGCTGGGCGACCTGGTCGCCGCCCACCCCCTGCGCGAGCGGCTGCGCGCCGTCCACATGCGGGCCCTGTACCGGTCCGGACGGCAGCACGAGGCGCTGGAGAGCTTCGAGGAGCTGCGCGCCCGGCTGGCCGAGGAGCTGGGGCTGGACCCGGGGGCCGAGCTGGTCGCGCTGCAACGGGCGATCCTGACCCAGGACCCGGCCCTCGGCGGCCCGCCCCGGGGCAACCTGCCCGCCCCGGCATCCGAGCTGATCGGCCGGGACGCGGCCGTCCGCGAGATCGAGGAACGCCTGCGCCGCGACCGGCTGGTCACACTCACCGGGCCCGGCGGGGTCGGCAAGACGCGGCTCGCGCTGGCCGTGGCGGGCCGGGCGGCCGACGCGTTCCCCGACGGCGCGTGGCTCGTGGAGCTGGCCGCCTTCGACCCGCCGCGCGCCGCCGGCGATCCGCTCGGGCCGCTCACCGACGTGGTGATGGCGGCGCTGGACATCCGCGACTCGCCGGGGCCGGGCACGCCCGCCGACCGGCTCGCGGGCGCCCTGCGGGCCCGCCGCACGCTGCTCGTCCTCGACAACTGCGAACACGTCGTCGAGCAGGCCGCCGAGCTGGCCGGCCGGCTGCTGCGCGCCGCCCCCGGCCTGCGCGTCCTGGCGACGAGCCGCGAACCCCTGTCCGTGGCCGGGGAGGTGGTGTGGAGCGTTCCGCCGCTGGACGTGCCCGGCCGGGACGCCGACGTGCGGGAGGTCGCGCGATGCGACGCGGTACGGCTGTTCACCGCCAGGGCGTCCGCCGCCGCGCGCGGTTTCGTCCTGGACGAGCGGAACGCGGCGGCGGTGGCCGTGCTGTGCCGCAGGCTGGACGGCATCCCGCTGGCGCTGGAGCTGGCGGCGACCCGGGTGCGGGCGCTGGGCGTGCACGGTCTGGTGGCGCGGCTGGACGACCGGTTCCGCCTGCTGGCCACCGGGCACCGCGGCGCACCGCCCCGCCAGCAGACCCTCACCGCGATGATCGACTGGAGCTGGGATCTGCTGACCGAGCCGGAACGGGCGGTGCTGCGGCGCCTGTCCGTGCACGCCGACGGCTGCACGCCCGAGGCGGCCGAGGCGGTGTGCGCGGGCGGCGGCGTACCGGCGGCGGACGTGCTGCACTTGCTGATCCGCCTGGTGGACCGGTCCCTGGTCGTGATGACCGAACGCGGCGGCGACGGCCCCCGCTACCGCCTGCTGGAGTCGGTGGCGGCCTACTGCGCCGACCGGCTGGCCGAGGCGGGCGAGGCGCAGCAGGTCCGCCGCGCGCACCGGCGGTACTACGTCGACCTGGCCGAACGCGCCGCGCCGGGGCTGCGCGGCGGCGACCAGGCGCGGTGGCTGCGGCTGCTGGACGCCGAGGCCGCCGATCTGCGCGCCGCGTTCGACGGCGCGGTGGCCGACCGCGACGCCGACTCGGCGCTGCGGCTGGTGAACGCGCTGGCCTGGTACTGGGTGCTGCGCGGGCGGTTCGCCGAGGCCCGCCGCAGCCTGGACGCGGCCCTGGCGCTGGACGGGCGCGTCAGCGTGCCCTACGCGCGGGCCACGGCGTGGAGCGTCGGCCTGGCGCTCATGCGGGGCGCCGCCGACGACGCCGACCGGCAGGCGGCGCTGCGGCTGTTCGAGCAGGTGGACGACCCGGTCGGCCTCGCCCACGCGCAGTGGTTCCTTGCGTTCACCGGCAGCGAGGAGGCGGACCGCAGCCACGACGACGCGCTGCTCGACGGCGCCGAGAAGGGGTTCGCGGCGGCCGGGGACCGCTGGGGGGAGGGCGCCGTGCTCATCGTGCGGGCCAAGCGCGCCCACTCCAGCGGCGACCCGGCCCTGCTCGAAGACCTGGCGGAACGGGCCGCGCGGATCTTCGGCGAGCTGGGCGACCGCTGGGGGCAGCTGCAGGCGGCCGAGTGGCTGGGCGGCCTGGCCGACCTGACCGGCGACTACGACCGCGCCGACCGGCTGCAACGCGAGAGCCTGCGGCTGGCCGAGGAACTGCACCTGTGGCCCGACGTCGCCGGGCGGCTGGGGTGGCTCGGCTGGATCGCGGTGATGCGCGACGACCCGGCCCAGGCGCGCCGGTACGGCGAACGCGCCCTGGGCATGGCGGTGGAGCACGGCTTCTCGGCCGTCTCGCTCCCACGGCTCGTGCTGGGATACACCGCCTGCCGGGAAGGGAAGCTGGACGAGGCCGAGACGCACTTGCGCACGCTGCTGAAGGCGATGCCTGCAGAGACCCCGCTGTACCTGCCGATCGTGCTCATCGGCCTGGGGCGCGTGGCGGAGCGGCGCGCGGACGCAGGCACCGCCATGGCGTTCCACCGAGAGGCCCTCGGCCACGCCGTCCGCTACCAGGGGCCGAGGGACACGGTCTTCTCCCTGGAGGGCATGGCCGCCGCACTCGCGCTCACGGGCGACCACACGGCGGCGGCCCGCTGCCTGGGGGCCGCCGCGGGGATACGGCGTAGGAGGGGGCTGCGCCCGGGCCCGGCCGAACGCGCCGACATCGAACGCGTCGCCGCCGCCCTGCGCCGGGCGCTCACGGACGGCGCGTTCACCGCCGCACACGACCGCGCCGCCCGCGACCCCGACGACGTCGTGCGCTCCGTGCTGGAGGCCGGAGGCTCAGCCGTCCAGGCGGACGACCTGGCGTAGGCGTTCGGCGACCTGCTCGGGGGCCACGTCGTTGATCCACGCGGCCATGCCCGACTCCGACCCGGCGAGGAACTTCAACCGGCCCGGCGCCCGGCGGATGGAGAACAGCTCCAGGTGCAGGCGGAACCTGCCTTCGGCCCCCCGGGGCGCCTGGTGCCATCCGGCCACGTACGGCAGGGGCGCGTCGTCGTCGTAGTACGCGTCGCACGCCCGCAGCAGCGCCGGGTACAGCTCCGCCAGTTCGGCGCGCTCGTCCTCGTTCAGCCCGGGGAAGCCGGCCACATGGCGCCGCGGGTACAGGTTCAGCTGCACGGGCCAGCGGGCGGCGGCGGGGACGAACGCCGTCCAGTGCTCGCCGTCCACCACGGTCCGGGTGCCCGCGCGCCGCTCGGCCGCCAGCACCTCGCCGAACAGGTCCCGGTCCGCGGCCCGCTCCAAGGACGCCAGCACCTGTCGGGAACGCGGCGGGACGAACGGGTAGGCGTAGATCTGCCCGTGCGGGTGGTGCAGCGTCACCCCGATCTCCTCGCCCCGGTTCTCGAAGCAGAAGACCTGCTGGACGCCCGGCAGCGCGGACAGCTCGGCGGTGCGGTCGGCCCACGCCTCGATCACCGTGCGGATGCGGCGCGGCGGCAGCGCCCCAAGCGACGCGGTGTGGTCGCTGGAGAAGCACACCACCTCGCACCGCCCGTCGCCGGGGCGGCGCGCGAACAGCGGCTCGCCGTCCACCGGCTGCGCCCCGGGCGCGGCGGCCTCCGGCGCGGCGGCGAACGAGGGGAAGCGGTTCTCGAAGACGACCACGTCGTAGTCGTCGGCCGGGATCTCCGACCTGCGCCCGTCCCGGCTCGGGCACAGCGGGCAGGCGGCCGCGTCCGGCAGGAACGTGCGGGTGTTGCGGTGCGTGGTGACGGTGACCCACTCGTCGTGCAGCACGTCGTGCCGCAGCTCCACCGACGGGCGCGACGGCGGCAGCGGGCGGGTGTCGGGCGGACGCGGCCCGGCGGCCGTCCCCTCGTCGAAGTAGATCAGCTCACGGCCGTCGGCCAGCCGGGTGGCGGTACGGCTCACCCGGTCCGCTGCGGTGTCGGTCATCGCCCCAGGCACTCCCGGTGGTGTCGGCTCCCTCGGATCGACGGTCACGACCGTACCGGCACTTCACGTGGATCCGGGCACCCGTCCTGTCGTCTCACGCCCACCGGGGGACGCCGTCGACCACCCGCACGGCGGCCGTGGGGACCGCGGCGTCGTCGTAGGGCGTCTCGGTGGACGGCGGCAGCGGCCTGGGGGAGCCGGCGCCGAGCCCCAGGTGCACCGGGCAGCCGCAGCCAGGGTCCAACGGCGCGGGGCATGCGCGCACCAGCTCCCTGATGGCGTCCATATCCACCCGCCACCACCAGTACTTGTCGTAGTCGGCGTAGTTGCCGGTGTCCCAGCAGTCGTGGGAGTGGCGCTCGACCACGCCGCCGCCGCACCCGGAGCACTCGCTGATACGGGTGTAGTCGTAGACGACGTCGTGCCCGGCCGAACCGTGGGGGACGCCGCGTTCGGCCAACGACAGCACGACCGTCAGCCTGGGCCGGTCGCAGCCGCAGCGGGTACGGGCCATCCGGTCAGAACTTCCGGGCGCCGATGGCGCGCATCATGGTCGGCCACGTGCGGTGCATCTCGCGCTGCCAGTACGGCCAGCTGTGCGACCCGGGCCCGTAGAAGTTGGTCGTGACGGACACGCCGACCGACCGGGCCCGCTGCACGAAGTCCTTGGAGGCGCGCTCGACCTGGGTCTCGCTCAGGTAGCCGATGTCCCACGGCGCCTTGCCGGGCTTGTCGAGCGGCCCCTCCTTCCCGTTGCCGGACGACACGTACACCGACGTGCCGCGCAGCCGCGGCGCCAGGGAGGTCGGGTCGTGCGCGACCCAGTTGGCGCGGTCGCGCACCGGGTCGCCCCAGATCCGCTCCGGTGAGCCGTTGCCGTTGCCGGAGTTGATGTAGAGCAGCAGCGCGGGGATGCCCGGCGACAGCATCGACAGCACGCCGCTGTAGGCGGCCGCGTACCGGAACATGCCCGGGTAGCGCGCGGCGTAGGTGACCGCGCCCTGCGCCCCGGAGGAGATGCCCATGGCGGCGCGCGACGAACCCGCGTGGAAGTTGCGCTCCATGAGCTGCCGCACTTCCAGCATGTGGAAGGTCTCCCACTTGGGGATGCCGCCGCGGCCGTTGTTGTACCAGTCGGTGTAGGAGCCGTTGCGCCCCTCGGGCATCACCACGATGACGTCGTAGGCGGCGGCGTACTGCTCGATGTCGGTGCTGCGGGTCCAGGAGACGTAGGTGTCGTTGCCGCCGTGGAAGGCGTACACGACCGGCCAGGTGCGGTTGGCCGAGGACTTCCACGTCTTGGGCACCAGCACGCGCACCTTGTGCGAGGTGCCGAGCGCGGGGGACTTGACGGTGACGTCCGCCTGCCGCTTGCCCCGCCACTGCACCTTGGTGATCTTCGCGCCGTCGTCGGCGGGGCGCCGTGAGTCGCCGTCCGAGCCCGTACCGCCGCCACCGCCGCCTCCGCTGCCCGGGGTCGACCCCGACGATGGCGTCGAGGACAGCGTGGGGAACGGCAGCACGCGATCCGCGGCCGGGCTCTTGGCGGGGCTGCCGCCGGTCCGGCTCGCGCTGGGGCTCGGCGACGGGACGGGCAGCCCGGTGCCCGCGTCCGCGACGGGGGTGGGCCCGGTGTAGCCGCGCGCCCCGACCTTCTCGTCGCCGCCCCACGGGCCCAGCACGAGGACCGTCGGCACCACGGCGACCGCGGTGAGGCTTCCGATGGCGATCAGCCGGTCCGTTCGCTTGCGCACGGCACCCTCCCATCGTGTCGCCCGAATATTACTGATCAGTTCACAAGTTGACGAGGATTTCCCGGGCGATCGTCAAAGATCTGTTATCGGGGATTCCCGCGACGGCGTGTTCGCGTGCCGTTTCCGGTACGCGTCCGCGCAGGCGGGAACCGTGCGCAAGGGGCCGCCCCGTGGTGCGGGAGGGTCAGCCCCGGCGGCCGAAGGCGGCCAGCAGGCGGGACTGCCGGTCGGCGCCCGGCCGGGTCGGCAGGTGCGGGCCGATCAGCCCGCCGGACCGGTAGGCCGCCTCGTTGGCGGCGAACCAGGCGGAGACGACGTCGACCAGCTCCGGGTCCAGCCGCTCGTCCCCGCCGGTCGCGTGCGCCACGTCCCAGGAGTGGATGACCATGTCGGCCACCAGTTCGCCGGCGTACTCGGCGCCGGGGACGTCCCCGAACGACAGGTGGACGGTGCGGCCTGCGGCGTTCGGGGCGGCGAACGCGTCGACGGCCTTGTGGGCGGCGGTGTCCCAGACCGCGACGGGATCGGCGCCGAGCACGTCGCCGGCCAGGACGTCGCCCAGGTCCGCGACGGAAAGCCCCGCCAGCAGCGGCGGCACCCACATGTTCTCGACGGTGACGTGGTTGACCAGCTCGCGTACGTCCCAGTCGGCGCACGGCGTGGGCCGGTGCCACTGGTCGTCGCGCACGCCGTGCACGCGGGCCGTCATGTCGTCCACGGCGTGACGGAAATGGTCGGTGATGGCGGTCATGGCGGACCTCCCCCGTTGGTCCGGCTGTGAGCCCTTCGTCCAGCATGTCACGCTCACCCGGGGGCGCCACCGGAGCGGGCTCCGGCGGCGCCCCCCGGGGCGGCGCGGGTCAGCCCTTGGCGGCGGTGGCCCAGAAGCCGGCCTTGTAGGTCTCGGCCGCGAGGATCGCCTGGCCGGACTCGTTCGGGTGGAAGTAGTCCCAGCCGCTCACGTGCGACAGGGTGAACGGGTAGTTGAAGACGGCGTTGCCGTCGAAGCGGCAGTTGGCGTACTCGCCGCACACCTCGGCCAGGACGCCGTTGAACGCGATGTTGCGCTGCCGCACGCGGTCGCGCCGGGCCTCGTCCGCGGCGGCCGTGGACGTGGGGTTGGCCAGCATCGACTGGCAGATGCCGAACACCGACCAGGCGGTGCGCGCGGTGCCGTTGTCCTTGCCGACCTGCCACAGCCGCTTGATGTCGGGGATGCTGGCGACGAAGATCCGCGCGTCGGGCAGGCCGTTGCGCAGCGTCGTCATGGCGGTGCGGAACCGGGTCTCGAAATCGGCGACCGACGTCATGCTCGACTCCGAGTCGGTGCACACGTCGTTGGCGCCGATCAGGATCGTGACGTAGTCGGCGCCCTGCGAGACGGCGGTCTGCGCCTGCCCGTTGAGAGCCGCGACCTTCGCCCCCGTCGCCGCGTCGTTGTAGGCGGTGAGCGAGGCGTTCTGGGCCCGCAGCCTCAGGTAGTGGCTGTTGACGGCGGTGGTGGAACCGGTCGACCAGGAGCGGCTCGGGCAGTCGACGTACCAGCCGCAGGCGTTGAACCCTCGGGTGATCGAGTCGCCCAGGGAGGCGATCCGGCTGGGGATCGGTGCCGCCCACGCGGGGACGGACAGCAGCCCGAGGACGAGCGACGCGACCGTCGCGGGCAGAGCGAGGAGGAACAGCAGCGATCGACGGAGACGGGGGGACTGGGCCACGGGGCACCTCCGCACAGGGGTGGGACCTGAGCGCGTGACGTGCAGCGCTGATTTGAGAGTGAGCGCTAGTGGCCCGTCGGACAATACTTGCGGGTAGCTTTGTCAATAAGCACAAAGAATTCGCCCCGCGATGGGCAGAACCGGCTGCGCCCGCGCAATTCCCGGGAAGTCCGCGGCGCGTCCGGACGAAAACCGCCTCGGCGAGACGGCCCGGACGGGCGGCCCTGCCGAAGCGGGCCGGGCCGCCGCCGGTCGGCTAGGAGCCGGCCGTGAAGAGCTCGGGCAGGCGGCCCTCACGCACCATCCGCCGGAACATGCCCGCCATGACGTCCCGTTCGTTCAGGTGCGGGAACGGGGTGCCGGGCACGTCGACGTCCAGGAACCGGCACAGCGGTTCCCAGCCCTCGCGCACGTCGAAGACCAGCAGCCGGTCGGCGGGGATCGCCTCGCGGACCCGCGCGACGAGCCGGTGGAAGCCGTCCAGGGCCGCGGCCTCGGACAGGTCCGTGCCGAACCGCCAGCCGTCGAAGGTCTCCCGGCCGCACCGCTCCAGCAGCGGCTCCAGCCGCCGCATGCCCTCCAGGGACGGCCGCACGGCGTCGGGCACCTCCTCGGTGTCGATCCGGCGGAACCCGGCTTGCGAGGTGAGCCACCGGAAGCTGGTGTACCAGCGGTGCGGGTCGCGGACGGTCAGCACCACCTTGGCCCGCGGGTAGGCCTCGGCGAGCTCCTTCCAGAAGAAGCTGGCGGGCCAGTCCTGGCACGAGCGGTAGCCCGCCATCACCCGGTCCCAGTCCGGCGCCGCGCCGGAGGCGGCCTGCAGCCACCGGTCGACGTGGTCGGGATGGGTCATGACCTCGAACATGTGGTAGCAGGGGCCGAAGCCCAACTGCTCCAGCGCGGCCTTCATGGACGCCGTGCCGGTGCGCGGGAGCCCCGCGCCGATGACGCGCATCATCGTCCTGAAACTCCTTCCGCGGCACCGGCCGCGCCGTTCCGGGGCGCTCGACGAGGACGACCGGTACCCGCTTGGGTCTGTGCCCGGAACGGCGCGGCGGTCCACGGCGGAGTCGGCAAACGGTCAGCAAGAAGCGGTCAGCAGGACGCGGTCCAGGTGCATTCGAGGCGGATGTCCGAGCCGTGGTCGGCCTGGAGCATGACGGCGCGGGCGCTCCCGCCCGCCAGCCGCACGGCGATCTTGTCCTCGATGTCCTTGGGCGCGCCGCCCGCGTACCCGTTGAAGATCACCGAGAAGACCAGCCGGCGCCCGGACGGTTCGCGGACGTAGCCGGACAGCGCCGTCACGCCGGTGAGCGTGCCGGTCTTGGCGCGCACGTTCCCGGCCGCGGGGGTGCCGCGCATCCGGCCCGTCAGCGTCCCGCCGACCAGCGGGTCGGGGTCCCCGGCGACCGGCAGCGCCTGGTACCAGGCGGGGAACCACGTCTGCGTCTGGGCGCGGCGCAGCACGGTGGCGATGTCGCGAGGGGACGTCCGGTTCAACCGCGACAGCCCCGACCCGTCGGCCATCTCCAACTGGCCGGCGGGCACGCCGAGGCTCCGCACGTACCGCTCGATCACCGGCAGGCCGGCCTCCCAGGTGCCCTTCCCCTTCGCCTTGCGGCCGATCGACTTCACCAGGATCTCGGCGATCACGTTGTTGCTGAACTTGAGGAACGGGGTGGTCAGCTGCGACAGCGGCATGGAGGCGCGGTCGGCCAGCCGGACCGCCCGGGCCGGGGCCGCGCCGCGCCGCACCGTGCCCTCGACCGTGATGCCGTGGTCGGCCAGCGCCGCGCGGAAGACGTCGGCGGCGTACAGGGTCGGCTCCGGGACGGTGCGCAGCGTCTCGTACCGCGCCCCGCCCGCCGGGTACGAGCCGCGCACCACGATCGTGTCGCTGCCGTTGGCCCGCTCGACCGACAGCGTGGACGCCGAACCCGCCGGCCCCGTGACGGCCCGGTTGTCGAGCTTCACCGCACTGGTGGGCGGATCGAGCGTCACGCCGACCGGCGAGCCCGGCGCGGTGGGGGCGACCGCCACCTTGACCGAGCCCGCGTCGAAGTCGTCGTTCGGGGAGACGGTCAGCGCCGAGATCGGCCCGGCGTAGGCGTACTGCAGGTCTGCGGGGTCCCAGTGCGCCGGGGTGCGGACGGCGTCGAACCAGGTGTCGTCGGCGACCAGGTCGCCGGTGACGCGGGTGATGCCGCGCGCGGCGAGCCGGGCGGCGAGCGCGTCGTACTCGGCGGCCCGCATCGTGGGGTCGCCGGTGCCCTTCAGGTACAGGTTCCCGGTGACCGTGGACCCGTCCGCCTTCGCGGCGAGCACACTGGTGCGGAACCGGTAGCCGGGGCCGAGCAGGGCCAGCGCGGCGGCCGCGGTGTTGAGCTTGTTGTTGGAGGCGGGGAGCAACGGGGCGTCGGCGCCGCGCGCGTACCTGACGGCACCGGTCCTGGCGTCGCTGACCAGCACGCCGACACCGGCGTCGGCGAGGCGGGGGTCGGACAGGATCGCGTCGAGGTCGGACCGCAGGTCACCGGCCGGTGCCGGAGCCGCCCGCACCGGTTCGGCGTGAGCCGCTGCGGGCGTGGCGGTCAGTCCCAGCGCGAGCAGGACGCCGAGTGCGCCGGCGATTCGTCTACGCATGAGGCGAGCGTAGAAGGCCGTCTCCGATAAGTCCGGCGAATCGGAACGGACCGGTGTTGAACAGTCGGGATCCGACGGGCGGGAAATCCGCGTCCGGGCTCCTCGCCCGGGACGGCTCAGCGCGTGCCCAGACCGTCGAACAGCATGGTCAGCAGCCGATCGGCCCGCACCCCGGCCTCCTCGGGCATCCGCTCGCACGCGCATGCCACGCCGAACAGCGCCCCGAGCACTTCCGGCCACGTCACATCGGGCCGCACCTCGCCGGAATCCTGCGCACGCGCGAGCAGTTCCGCCCCCGCCTCGCGCATCGCGTGGCACGAGGCGTACAGGGCCGACGTCTCGTCGTGCAGCGTCGCCATCAGCGAGCCCGCCAGCCCCCGGTAGGTCATGCTCGACGCGACGAACTCCCGCGCCCACCGGAACAGGGCGTCGCGCGCGCGGTCGTGGCCGCGCAGATCCCACGCCGTGCCGGCCAGGGCGTCGAACCGCTCCCGCAGCAGCGCCTCCAGCAGCGACTCGCGGGTGGGGAAGTGCCGGTACAGGGTGCCGATGCCGACGCCCGCGCGGCCGGCGATCTGCTCCAGCGACGTCTCGACGCCCTGCTCGGCGAAGGCGGCGCGCGCCTCGGCCAGCAGCCGGTCGCGGTTGCGCCGGGCATCCGCCCGCAGCGGACGCCCGGCCGTCGGATCGCCCACCTGACCGCTCCTCTCACCAGGGCTTGCCAACCGGAGACCTCCTCCGTATTATACCCGCCTGAAAATCGGAGGCAGGCTCCGCTTGATCGGGGAGGCGCCGTGATCGTTGAGGAGACCCGCGCGCGGTTCGGGCGGTTCTGCGCGTGGCTCGCGGCGGCCATGCTGCCGGCCACGCCGGTGGCGGTGCGGCGCGAGCAGTTCGCACGCATCGAACGTCTCGGGTACGGCTCGGTGCGGACGGGCGAGCCGCCGCAACCCGTCCGGGTCGCCGGCCGGGAGATCCTCACCCTGGCGGTGGCTCCGCCGCGCTGGGGTCCGGGGCGGCGGTCGCTCGGGGGAGCGGCTGCACGTCAGGCCCCGTACCCGCCGCGACGTAGCGCGGCCAGGCCGGGCCGGGTGACCAGGCGCCCGAGCGGCCCGTTCGAGCGAAGAGCGGCACGGGCGGCGTTGGCGCCGCAGGCGCCGTGCACCCCGCCGCCCGGGTGCGCCGACGCTGACGCCAGGTACAGCCCAGGCACCGGTGTCTCCGGACGGCCCAGCGCACCGGGCACCGGCCGGAACACCAGCTGCTGGTGCGGTGCGCTCGTCCCGCCGTTCAGCGCGCCGTTGTGCAGATTGGCGTTGTGCCGCTGGAACGCGGAAGGGGTGATGATGCGCCGGTCGATGACGCGGTCGCGAAAACCCGGTGCGTACCGCTCGATGAGCCGTTCCATCCGGTCGGCCATGGCCGTGCTCTCACGTTCGTCCCAGACACCGGTGATCCCGTCGGGGCCCGCGTCGCCCGTCACGCGCTGGGGCACATGCGTGTACGCCCACACCGACTCCGTTCCCGACGGCGAGCGGTTCGGGTCGGCCGTGGACATCTGCCCCAGCAGAACGAACGGCTCGCCGGGCACCCTGCCGAGGGTCAGCTCCGCGCAGCAGCCGGTCAGCGCGTCCATCCCCGCCGCCAGATGCACCGTGCCGGCGCGCGCGGCCCCCGAGGACGACCACGGGATCGGGCCGGACAGCGCCCAGTCCACCTTGAACGTCGCCAGGTCCCACTGGAAGCGGCGCATGTCGGCGTGCAGTGCGGACGGCAGGTGCTCCCAGCCGACCAGCCCTCCGTACAGAGCGGGGGCCGAGACATCGGCGAGGACGGCCCGCCCCGCCCGTACCGTCTCGCCGGAGGCGGTGCGCACCCCCGCCGCGCGCCCACCGGCCACGACGACCGAGGCGACCGGGGTGCCGCAGTGGACGCGTCCGCCCCGTGCCTCCAGTCGGCGCACCAGCGCCCGCGTCAGCTCGCCCGCACCGCCCTCCGGCACCGGCCATCCGTACTGCTGCCCGATCATCGTCAGCAGCCAGCCGAACGCGGTACCGCCCGTCGCCTCGGGGGACAGGTCGGTGTGCAGCGCCGCCCCGGCCAGCAGCAGCGGCCCGCCGGGCCCGGAGAACTCCTCCTCGCCGACCCGCCGCACCGGCGACAGCAGGAAGCGCAGCATCCGCGCCATCCCCGCCGTTCGCAGCCGCGCCGCCATCGCCGCCCCCGCCCGCAGCGGCGGGAACGGCCCGAACAGCGCCGCGAGCAGGTCGTCGCCGATGTGCTCCCAGCGCCGGTAGAGCCGCCTCCACGCCTCCCCGTCGCCCGCGCCCAGCTCCTCCAGCGATTCGGCGGTGCGGTGGACGTCGTGTTCCAGCACGGCGCAGCGGCCATCGGGCAGCGGGTGCGCGAGGACGGTCGGGGCGTGCCGCCACCGCAGTCCGTACCGCTCCAACTCCAGGGCGCGCATGACGGGGGACGCCACGCCCATCGGATAGAACGCGCTGCACACATCGCTGACGAAGTCGGGATGCGCGCCCCGGTCGCTGCGCACGCCGCCGCCCGGCTCAGGCTGCGCCTCCAAGACGTCCACCGACCAGCCGGCGTCGGCCAGCACATTGGCCGCCACCAACCCGTTCGGCCCGCTCCCGATCACTATGGCGTCGTTCATGCTCCGCGTCCTACCCTCTGCCGCGCCGGCTGTGGGGTGCGGACCTGTGGCCTGCCCGCTGGCGGTGCTGTCATTCATCCCGCGCGCTCCATCCCCGCCGCATTGGCCGTGGGCGTGCGGGCCGGTGGTTTGCCCAGCGGTGGTGCCGCTGCCCGGTTCAGAGGCCTGCGGTATGTCCATCAACCAGCCTGCACTGGTCACGACGCCGGCCACCACTAGGGCTTGTCCGGTGGATCATGGTGGATCCGCAGCAGCGCGGTGGCCGGGGTGCTCCGGCCGGTAATGACGGGCCGGCGGGCCGGGCGCCGGGGCGGTGGTGCCGCACCTCAACTCGGGCGGGTCGGTGCGGTTTTGGACCGTTTTGTTCTGTCGGCGGTGCGACTTCACCTGAGGCGGACACGCGGCCGCCAAGATCCACCGGACACAACCTAGGCGGTTTGTGGGCGCTTCCGATTACTGGGGCGTGTCGTCAAAGTGTCATGGCCACGTCGGCAGGGCGGTCGACGTGACGGCGGCTCGGAAGGACTCGGCGGTCCTGCGGTTGCGCGGGTGGCGGCGCCGTGCCGCCGCCCGATGCGGTCGAAGCAGCGCTCGGCGATGCCGCGCCGCCGATGGATGCGCCTGTCGAAGAGCGGCCACATGGTCCGCATCGACCGGCCATCCCACAGCCACGTTGACGACACTGCCCAGGGCGTCGTTCATGCCGCGTCCTACCCTCCGCCGTGTCGGCCGTCGTGCGCAGTCAGCGGCCTGTCCGCGGTGGTGCCGTTGCTCGTGCCGTGCGCTCCACCTCCCGGCGTGGCGGCTGTTGGGGATGGGGCGGTGGTCTGCCCAGCGGTGGTGCCGGCGTTCTTGCTGCGTGCTTCGCCTTTCGCCGTGTCGGGTGGCGGGCGCGGACCGGCGGTCGGTCCGCGCCCGGTGCCGTCGGCTGTTCGCTGTGTTCAGGGCGGGAGCAGGCCGATGGCCGCCTTTGCCATGCGGATCTTCTCGCTCGCCGATTCCTGCGCCCGTTCGGCACCCTTGCGCAGCGCGGTCCGCACGTAGTCGGGGTCCTCGGCGAGTTTCAGGTAGCGCTCCCGGACGGGGGAGAGCGTGGCGATGACGGCGTCGGCGACGGCCTCTTTGAGTTCGCCGTAGCGGTCGAAGTTCTGGGCCACCCGCTGCGGGGTGTCGCCGGTGCACGCGGCCAGGATCGTCAGCAGGTTGGACACGCCCGGCTTGCGTTCGGGGTCGTAGGCCACGTCGGTGCCGGCGTCGGTCACCGCTCTCATCACCTTGCGGCGCAGCACCTGCGGTTCGTCCAGCAGCCGCAGCGCGCCGGCCGGGGACGCGGCGGACTTGCTCATCTTCTCGCCGGGCGAGGCCAGGTCCATGACGCGCGCGGCGACCGGCGGCGTGACGGCCTTGGGGACCGTGAAGGTCGGCCCGTACCGGGCGTTGAACCGCTCGGCCAAGGCGCGGGCCAGTTCGAGATGCTGGTTCTGGTCCTCGCCGACCGGCACCTCGTCGGTGTCGTAGAGGAGGATGTCGGCCGCCATCAGGATCGGGTAGGTCAGCAGCGAGACCCGGACGTGTCCGCCGCGGCGCGACTTCTCCCTGAACTGGATCATGCGCTGCGCCTCGCCGAAGCCCGTGACGCACTCCAGCAGGTAGTGCAGTTCGGTGTGCTGCGGCACGTGGGACTGGACGAGGAACAGGCACAGGTCGGGGTCGGCGCCCGCGGCCAGCAGCAGGGTCGCGAACTCCAGCGTCCGCCGCCGCACCTCGGCCGGGTCGTGCTCCAGCGTCATCGCGTGCAGGTCGGAGATGAACACCACCGTGTCCGTCTCCGCCTGCGCGGAGACGATGGGCGCGATCGCGCCGATGTAGTTGCCGAAGTGCAGGTCACCCGAAGGGGTGAACCCGGTGAGGCGTCGTGGCATTGGTCCGATGGCTCCCGTGGAGGTCGGGGCCGCCCTGGTCCGGCCACCGGACGCGGATCACGCGACGGCCGCCCGATCAGGGCGGCCGTGTGGTCAGAACACGCGGATGAGTCGGTGCCGCCCCCTCAGGGGCGCCACCAGCCGAGAAGACACGAGCCCATCCGCATGCCCGGCAGGATACCACCCGACCTCCGTGCCTACAGATCTCCCGAACGTTCGGGATTGGGGTGCGTAATCGTGCGCCCTTTCCTGTGGCGTACGGGAAAATCTTTCGTGATGGGGGCTTTGCTAGGGCGTGTCGTCAAAGTGTCACGGCCACGTCGGCAAGGCGGTCGACGTGACGGCGACTCGGGAGGACCTGGCGGTCCTGCGGTTGCGCGGGTGGCGGCGCCGTGCCGCCGCCCGATGCGGTCGAAGCAGCGTTCGACGACGCCGCGCCGCCGATGGATGCGCCTGTCGAAGAGCGGCCACACGGTCCACGTCGCCCGACCGGCCACAGCCACCTTGACGACACTGCCCAGGTCGGGCCGGGGTGCTGGGGTCGTGGGGCCCGGTGACCTGCGGAAGGAGCGTGGTGTGATATCCGGATAAATGGTTATTGATTCTGAATTATGGGGTGGGGACGGGGAGCCAAATATCGCTGCCAAGAGGTGGTGATGTCCATTTGCCGGCGCGGTCGGCCGGGTACGTTGACGGTGGGCGCCCGCCTTACGGTCCGAAAAAGGACCACCTGGCGACAACGATCACGGGAGCGTGAGAAATGACCGAATCGCGGGTCTCTCCGATCGTCTGGAGAAAGAGCAGCTACAGCAGTGACCCGAACCTCGCCGTGTGCGTCGAGGTCGCGGCCGTCGACGGTGCCCGCGCGATCCGCGACTCCAAGGACCCGGACGGGCCGCGCCTGTCGATGTCGGTCGATGCCTGGCGGCGCTTCATCGGCTCGATCAAGAACGACGCCTTCACGGGCTGACGACGGCGGCGACCCCGGGGGCGCGATCCGGCCACGCCGCGCGCCCCCGACCGGCTGGTCAGCGCGGCGGCCCCGCAATCGCCCGCCGCAGGCCGGTACTCAGTGCAGATCCAGCCGTCCGCGTTTGACCGTGTCGAAGAGCTTGCCCAGCGCCGACTTGGGCATGACGATCGTTGTGGGCTTCGGATTCTTGCTGTCCCGAATCGCGCCCCACGAGCCGATCACGGCGACGCAAACACAGTCCCCGGCTTTGTTGTCGCTGCCGCATCTAACGCTTTTGCGCCACGACGCTTTGTTCCACTCCCCTTGGCCGACCATTACCTCTTCCGCTCCTCGGGAGCATTGCGGCGTTCGTAGATGAGGGGACGGCGCTGTCCGTAATGAGGCTCACCGACGATCGGCCGCCTGTGACGCGCTCCTGCCTGCCGCTGATCTCTGTAAGGAAGAATCTGAAAATCAGACACTTCGGTACATATTTACTATACGCTCCATGGTGCGATGTGTCCAGATGCTGGACATGGGGAAGAAGGTCGTGCACTCGGGGTAAGGGGAGCGCTTTTAAGAGCTAAAAGAACAACCTTACCCCGTGTGCATGAGATCGAAACACTTGCGGGTCAGGATCGGTCGGGACTGCGATTCTCACCGTGCCGATACGCCTGCAAGTTACACCGGGATGGGATAGATATCGCAGTCGGCGCGCTTTCCCTGCTGTGCGGACAGCGTCGCCGGGTGTTTGGGGCCGTGCACCCTGCGCATGTTGTCGATCGCGTGGCTGGAACGGGCGGCGGCCTCCTGCTCCTCCCCGACGGCCCGCAAATCGAGGGAGAGGTTGTATTCGCACGCCAGCGCGGTCGGATGGGATTCCCCCAGCACCCGCTGCGCCTGCTCAAGGGTCGCCCGGTCCCTTTCCAGCGCCTCCCGGTGGTTGCCGAGGGCGTAGTGGTCGCTGGCCAGGTTGATCGCGCACACGATGGCGCGCGGGTGGTCCGGCCCCAGCACCCGGCTCAGCACCTCCAAGGCCGATTCGTTGAGCCTGCGGGCCTCCTCGGGCTGGCCGTTCAGCCGCAGCGCCACGGCCAGGTTGACGTCGGCGGTCGCGGTGTTCGGGTGGTCGGGCCCGAACGTGCGCAGGAAGTCCTGACCGGTTTCGCGGGCCAGCTTGATGGCCTCCTCCAGCTGGCCGACCTGGCGCAGATTGACCGCGTGGTTGAGGGAGGCGGCGATGCGCCCAGGGTGGGAGGGACCGTAATGGGTCCGGTAGCGCTCGATCGCCTCGGTCGACAGCTCGAGCGCCCGCTGGTGGGCGCCGGCCTTGCGCTCCATCACCGACAGGGCGGTCATCGCCTCGGCGAGCCCGGTGAAGTCGCTGCCGAAGTTGGCCTTCAGCCGCTCGACGTTCTGCCGGGTCAGGTCCCGCGCCGTCTCGTAGTCGCCGCTCTCCATCTCGTCCACGGCGATCGCGGCCAGCGACGACAGCGCCCGGCCGTGCGTCTCGCCGAAGATGGTCACCAGATGCTGATAGGTCTCCCGGTCCAGGTCGAGGGCGGCCTGGAAGTCGCCGTTGAGCCTGAGGCTGATGGCGTACAAGTGGGCCTGCTGCAGCGTCATCGGGTCCTCGGGCCCGTACAGGCGCCGCAGGGTCTCGTAGTTCTGGCGGTCGTGCTCCAGGGCCTGCTTGAACTGCCCGAGGTAACGCAGGTTGGCGGTAACGTACTGGCGGGCCTGCAGGGTCCGCTCGTCGTCCGGGCCGTGCGCCCGCTTCTGGGTCTCGAAGACGCGCACATGGTGCTGGTAGGCCTCCTCGAAGCGGCCGTGCAGGCGCAGCGCGACGCCCAGCTTGATTTCGGCGGCGAGGGTCTGGTCGTGATCGGGGCCGAGCGTCCGGGTCCAGGTGCTGACGGCGTCCTGGGCCAGTTCGAGGAAGCCCTTGTTGTCGCCCCACTGGAACAGGAAGTCGATCTCGTTGAGGACGAGCTGGCGCGCCCACACGTCGTCGGACTCGACGACGCGCGAGTAGAGGACGTGGGGCAGCAGGTCGGCGTACCGCTGCCAGTTGGTCGGCACCACCGGGTCCTCGGGGTCGAACTTGGCCATCAGCTGGTGGCCGCACCGGCGCAGCAGCGCGGCCTCGTCCGGGTCGAGCTGGCTGACCAGCACCCGCTGCACCAGGCGGTGCAGCTGGATCGTGTTGTGCTTGTGGTTGATCTTGGCAAGGGCGTACTGGTTGATCGCGCGGATCGCCCGGCCCAGCCGGATCGGGTCGCCCAGGGCCTCCAGCAGTTCGGGCGGCCCCTCGACGTTGCGGGCGCCCGACAGCAGCCGCAGCGAGATCGGTTCGGGCGCGAAGAACGCGCAGACCTGCAGCAGCCGCAGCGCGGCCGGTTCGCGGCTGCGCAGCCGGTCCAGCGACACGTTCCAGGCCGCGGCGACCGGCAGTTCGTAGGGCGCCGGAGCCGCGTCGTGCAGCAGCTCGGCCGCCTTGTCGTGCTTCTCCTTGAACAGATGCAGGTATTCGTCGACGGGCATTCCCGTCTCGGCCAGCCAGACCGCCGCCTGCGCGATGGCCAGCGGCAGGTCGCCGAGCACCTCGGCGAGTTCGTCGGCCGCCTCGTCGGAGATCTCCGGCCCGCGCAGACGCAGCAGCGCCTTGCTCTCCTCGCGGGCGAAGACATCGACCTCAAGCGAATTGGCCACCTTCGTCCACGCCTGGTTCCGCGACGTGACGAGGATCTTCCCGGGGCCGTTGGTGGGGAAGAACTGGCGGACCTCCTCCAGCTCCTCCGCATTGTCGAAAATGAGCAGCCAATTGCGGTACGGGCGGCCCAGGCGCAGCGCCTCCCGCACGGCCGGCACCGCGATGTTGACCTCCTGGCTCACCGGCAGGTTCAACGCGGCGGCCAGTTCGGCGAGGTCCTGCTGGATCTGCCCGGGACGCTCGGACCGGATCCACCAGATCAGATCGTAATCGGCGGTATGGCGGTACACGTACTCGATGGCGATCTGCGATTTGCCGACGCCGCCCATTCCGTGCAACGCCTGCGGCAATACGGCGGTGGTGCCCTGCGAAAGCCGCTCGTGCAGTTGCTCGAGCAGTTCTTCCCGTCCGGTGAAACTGATGTTCTGCGGGGGGACGTTGCCCCACACCGGGGGCGGGTCGGAAGGCTTGCGATCAGTCACCTGAGGAATATTGCGAATGGTCACTCCGACTCCAAGTGGGGGAGACTTGGGAACGTCCCGGGTGACGACGGCTCCATCCGCTGCGGCGGCGTCCAACATCTGCGTCTGCATGGGGCCGTTCCTACCCGCTTCGCCCGTGTCCAAGGGAGGCGTCGCCGATCGTTGATCAACATTTGGTGTCGCGGCAGCCGATCCGTTTCCGCCGGTCGAGCCGAGCAGCCGGGACTCCAGCTCCCGGGCGGCACGCAGATAAGGGCCCGCCAGCGCACGCAGCACATGCAGCGTCGGAACGGCGAAAGGCACCAGTTCGGCGCCGATTTCCGGCGGTTCGGCCTGCTCCGGTTCGGTGACCATGGCCATCAGGTCGCGCAGCCCGGCCACCCGATCACCCAGATGCCGTCCCACCATGAGCAGCACCTGCGTGGTGTCGGAGCGGCGGCCGTTGGCCAGCAGCTCGTCCCGGACCCCGGGGACGAAGTCGAGCGTGACCTCCTCCGGCGCCTCGCTGCCGGGGGCGCGGCCGGTGCCGACGCGGCGCACCAGGCCGCTGCCGACCACCTCGGCCAGGTCCGACGGCCGCGACTGCGGCAGCATGGTCCGCTGGACGAGCCGCATGACGGGCGCGTTCAGCGGCGCCGCCGCCAGATGCACGGCCAGCGAGAACACGGTCGGGCTCACCGCCGCGCGGAAGCGCCGGACGAGCTCGGACGCGGAGGCGGGCGGCGCCGCGGTGTCCTCGTCGTCGTCCGGATGCCAGGACGGGGACTGCCCGACCGAGCGGGTGTCGCACACCGCCACGGCGCCGAGCCAGCTGCCGTGGGGCGCCGCCACGAAGCGCGCCCACCCGGCGAGCTGCCCGGGGGTCAGCTCGATGACCGGGATGTGCACCTGGGAGGGGCCGGGCGCCGCCGTGTCGCAGCCGGTCGGCGGCCACGGGTCGTCGCCCGCCGGCCGGCCCGTGGGAGGCCGCGGCGGCGCCCCGTCGCCCCAGGGCGCGGACGGGTAGCGCACCCGGTAGAAGCGGTTGGCCGCGGCCGGTGCCGACGCGTACAGCCGGGCGGGACGGGTGACCAGTCCGGTGCGCCGCCACTGGCGGCGGGCCAGCAGGTTGATCACGACCAGCGGGACCTGCCGCGCCCATCCGGCCAGCAGCCGCTGCGCGGTGCCCGAGTGCCAGGCGCGTCCGACGCCGTCGGTCAGCACGACCAGCAGCCTGCGTTCGCGCCGCCCCCGTCCGATGAGCCCGGATGCCGGGCGGGCGGCGGACGGGCGGCCCGTCGGGCGCAGCAGGGGGTCCGCCAGGCCGGGCCGGTCGGTGTCGAGCAGGTAGGTGTGGACGGTGCGGAACGCGCCGACCCGGCCGACGCAGTCGATGAACGCGTCGGCCACCGGGCGGGTGAGCGCGGACAGCGGGCCGTCGTCGACGACCACGTCGAGGTCGAGCCAGCGCTCCAGGGCGGGGCGCGTCTCGGGCAGCCACAGGTCGTCCTGGGCGGCGCGGACGGCCGTCGCCTCGTCGTTCAGCTCCGGGTCGCCGTGCACGGACGGCACCGGCTTGCGGAACGGCCGCAGCGCCTGCTCGATGCGGCGCCGGTCGGGCAGCGGGTGCACCCCGGCGAACGGGTCGTCGCCGGGGAGGCCGCCGGGGCGGGGCACGCGCACGTGGCGGCCGTTGGTGCGCTCGCCCGGTCGGGCGGGGCGCGCGGGGGAGCCGAAGGTGAAGCCGTTGAGCGAGGACGGGACGCCCGCGGGCTCCCGGGCGGGGCGGTGCTCGTGCGGAGGGGGTGCGTGGGCGCGCGCCTCGCCGCCGGCGCCGAGCCGGCCCGCCGCCGGGTCGGGACCGGCCCTGCCGTTCGCGGGTCGTTCGTCACCGCTTCCGGCGGGGGACCGCCCGGTCGGCGGCGTCGCCGCGGACGGCGGGGGCTCCGGGGACGGCGGGGCGGCCGTGTCGGAGGCGGCCGCCGCGGCGGCCATGTGACCGGCCAGCCAGATCGCGTCGGAGACCTCGAACCAGACAGGGCGCTGCCGCGGCGCGTCGGGGGCCTTGGGACGCGCCGGCGCTCGGGTGGTCGGTTCGTTCACTCAGCGGCCGCCTCGGGATTCAGGCGCTGCCAGACCAGGTCCAGCACCCGCTCCCACTCGTCGCCGGGGATGTGCCGTCCCGAACTGGTCAGGTAGGCGGCGTTGAGGAGCTGGTCCGCGGCGAGCCGGCCCTGGCTGCGGCGGTATTGCAGGAATCTGCGGACCAGTTGCCGGGTCCGCTCGTCGGAACGGTCGCTGAAATGCGCCGAGACCATATCGGCCAGGCGCGCTTCGTCCGGCTCCTTCATCGTGTAGAGAAGGCAGCGCCGGAGAAAAGCAGGAGGAAAGTCGCGTTCGCCGTTGCTGGTGATGAAGATGAGCGGAAAGGCGCGGCAGCGCACCTGCCCCCGCACGATTTCGGCGGTGCCGCCGGGGTCGGCGGTGTGCACCGTCACCACGGGTTGGCGGGCACCGACGCGCACCAGCTCCGGTATTCGGTACTCGCCCTCCTCGAAGACGTCGAGCAGGTCGTTGGGCAGGTCGATGTCGCTCTTGTCGAGCTCGTCGATCAGCAGCACCCGGGGCAGCTCGTACGGCAGCAGCGCGGTGCCGAGCGCGCCGAGCTGCAGGTAGTTGCCCAGGCCGGTGTCGGCGACCGGCTCGGCCCCGCCGCCGTCGCCCTCGTCGGGGCGGGGGCGGCCGGATCGGGCCAGCTGGCGGGCCGCGGCGGCGTCCTGCGCCCGGCCGATGGCGTCGTACTCGTACAGCCCTTCGCGCAGCGTGCTGCGGCTGCTGACCGGCCACCGCAGCACCCTGCCGAGCCCGAGCTCGCGGGCGACGCGGTAGGCGAGGGTGGACTTGCCCACCCCGGGCTCGCCGGTGATGAGCAGGGGACGGCGCAGCAGCAGGGCGGTGTTGACGATGTCGATCTCTTCGCGGTCGGCGTACCGGGGCCGGTCGCCTGCCACCGGCCCGAGCCTGCGCACGAAGTCGCGCTCGTCGTCGGGCGGCGGGGGCAGCGGCGGACCCCCGTCGAAGGCGCGCCACGGGGGCGGCGGAGGCAGGGCGGCGGCGAGCTCTCCTTCGGCGAGGGGGCGACCCGTGCCCCGGTAGATCCACCATGCCGGACGGTCGGCCGACGGCGGTTGGTCCGGTGCACCGGACGAACCGGTCCCGTTGCCGGAGGAAGGGGGCATGGACAGCTCGTCCGCCATCGGCAACGCCCTCCTGATGCGGCCCGCTGGTCCCGTCGGAATTATGGCGCGAATTGCACAAAGCCCTGGTGCGGCGACCCGACTCTATCGTTGAGGATCCCCGTTTCGAGAGTGGTTGGCAAGATTTCCGGCGGTGAGGATCTGCTCTCCCGCGCGCCGGATAGCGGCGCACGCAGGCAGAAGCCGTTTGTGTCCCGTTGCGAGATAAGTGCACGTCTTGCGAGACCATCATCCTGGGGCGCGAAGAGTGTCCGCTTCGTCCAAAAAGTGGTGCGGGTCGTCCCAAAGCAGCGCGACCTGCGTGTCCGCACGACGGTTACGGTCGTCGGCCACCGGCATGGTCGCGCGCAGCCGCTTGATCTCGGCGGGCAGGCCGCGCAGGTCGCGCCGCTCGACGATGCGGCGCACCTCCCGCCGGATCTCGGCGGGCGGCTCCTGCGTCCGGTGCCAGAGCACGACCGGGATGCCCGCCCGCAGCGCCATCCACAGCTCGCTGCGCCCCGGCTCGCGGTCGGGCGGGCCGCTCAGCACGCACGCGACGATCTCGCGGCTGCCCAGCAGCCGGTGGCCCATCCGGCGCAGATGGGCGGGGTCCTCGGCGGTCGCCCAGTACGTCACGCACTCGACCCCGTCGATCAGCACCTGCCAGCGCTGCCGCCACGCGCGGTGCATGTGCAGCGTGCGCAGCCGCTCCTGGCTGCGGATGAGGATCTCGTACTCGGTGCCCAGCGGCGCCGGATGCGGCGCGTCGGGCAGGTCGCGCGTCCACTCCTCCAGGTCCAGGTTGAGCATGTCCATCGGCAGGACGAACTCCAGCACCAGCGAGTCGTCCAGCTGGTAGGCCCAGCCCTCCTCGGCCTCGCGGATCAGCTCGCCGACGTGCCGGGGCACCTCGTCCAGCGGCACCACCCGGTCGTCGCCGGGCTCGGGGCGCCACTCCAGCGGATGCACCTGGCGCCAGTGCGACACGCGGCACATCACATGGCCGTCGACCAGGTCGTGGATCGGTTCGAGCTGGATGATGAGGTAGATCGGCTTGTCCGGGCGCGCCTCCAGGGCCGGCATGCGGTCCCGCACGCGGTCGAGGTAGTCGGCCTGCGCGGTCGCCCCGTCCCGCCGCAGCTGCTCGGTCTGCGTCGCCAGCCAGTCGCGCAGCCGCTTGAGCCGCCAGGCGTCCTCGGGGGCGGCGGCGTCGGCGGCCTCGCGGGCCTGCATCGTGCGCAGCAGCATGGCGACGAAGATCAGGTGGGGGGACGGCCGGTCCGGCGCGGCGTTGTGGTCCAGCAGGGCGGTGAACGCGTCCCAGGCGTCGGTGAAGCGGAACGGGACGTGCGTGATGTCGCCGCCGGTCGCCGCGTGGTACAGCCGGGCCAGCGACGGCACGCGCAGCCCCGCCAGCAGGTCCTCCAGCTGGGTCTCCATCACCGGTTCCAGATGGTCGCGGACCGGGCTGACCAGCCTGCGCAGCCGCGTCACCGCCGTCGTCTGCCCGGCCACGAACTCCACCCCGCCGACCAGCAGGCGCATCCCGTCGGGGATCTCCCGGCAGGCCAGCACGAGGTGGTAGAGGTGGAACTTCGGGTTCGGCACCTCCGGCAGCATCAGCGGGAGGCCGGACGCCTCGCTGATGTAGTGCGCCAGGACCGCGCGCCCCGTCGCCTCGCGGAGCGCCGGCACGTCGGCGAGCAGGTCGACGATCTCGGCGGTGGACTGCTCGACCTTCCCCGTCTCGGCGGACCTGTTGTGCAGGCTCTCGACCGCCCGCTGCGGCAGGGCCGACAACCTGCCCTCGTCCTCCACCATGCGTTTCTCCCCGGCATTCGGGCAGAGGTCACCTCGCTCCGATCAAGTTAAGCACCGTTCGGAACGTCGGTCTGCGTCTCAGGACACAGTTGAATCTTCGGCCAGGTCCCATACGGTCCCCCGATGCGTCAAGGGTAGGACGCGGTCCGGTGTGCAGACGACGGCGGCCGCCGAAATGATCACGGAAAGCTTGCCGGGAGCGTCGCGGCGCGTGCACAGTGGGGGTATCACCGCGCCAAGGAGTTCGAAGCGATGCGCGACGGCGTCGATCATCTCGGGGAAGCCCGGAAAGAATGGCTGCCCTCCGGGCATTGCACGGTCTTCGCCTGCGACATCGTCGGATTCGGCAAGCGGTCCGACGCCGTTCAGCTCAGGCTCCGCGGGGTCATGTACGAGGCGCTGGCGCGCTGCTTCGGCGCCTCCGGCCTGCCCTACGACGAGTGCTACCGGGAGGACCGCGGAGACGGCGCGATCATCATCCTGCCGCCGTCGGCGGACCCGGCGCGCCTGGTCCACCCCCTGCCCGATCACCTGCGGGCCGAGCTGCGCAGACACAACGAGATGTCGGTGGAGCAGGCGCGGATGCGGCTGCGCGTTGCCCTGCACGTCGGCCCGCTGACGATGGACGGCAACGGCATGGTCGGCGTCACGGTGAACCACGCCGCGCGGCTGCTGGACGCCCCGTCGTTCAAGGCGGCATTCGCCGAGAGCGCCGCCGACCTGGCGATTCTGGCGTCGGACGAATTCCACCGCGAGGTGATCGCAGAGGGGCTCGGCGCGATCGACCCGGCCGAGTTCCGCCGGATCGATATCCGGTTGAAGGAGACCGCCGCCGACGGCTGGCTGTGCATTCGCGAACCGGCGGGCGGGCGGCCGGCCGAGAACGCCGCCGAGCTGGCCCCGAGCGAGCGGGGGACCGAGCCGGCGAAAACGGCGCCCGAACCGGAGCCGGGACGCGCGGAATCCGGAATGGGCCGCCCGGCGCTGCCGCCCGTCTTCGAGATCGTCGACCGGCTGCTGGAAATACCGCTGCTGGCCTCGCCCGACGGCCGGGACCAGATCGTCGGATCGCTGCGCCAGGAAATCGCCATACGCATCGCGCGGCGGCCGCAGCCGAACCTGGACGTGCATTCCATGGTGCGGACCTGCCTGGAGTTCCCGGACGGCCTGGAGGAGTTCCTGGCCGTCGTCCGCTCCCTGGTCGGGGACACGGCCCAGATGAGGCGGCTGGAGCAGACCGTGGCGGCGCTCGTCCGGCCGCCCGACTGAGCCGGACCGCCGCACACCGCCGATCCGCCCGGCCGTCCGTCTCCCTGGCGACCTGGCCGACGAGCTGCCCGGCGAGCTGCCCGACGAGCTGCCCGGGGACCCGCCTGGGGACCTGCCCGGCGACCTGCCCGGACGCCGGAACCGGCCCGTCACCGCGCCGGGACCGCACGGTTGGCGTGCCGTCAGCAACTATTGGCGAACCGTCAACAAGTCGCTAATGTGGCCGTGCCCACATCCGGGCCGCCGCCGTCGCGGCGGCTGGACGGTGTGTCCCGCGGCGTGTCCGGGGAGGAGGTGACGGCCATGGCGACGGTTCGGGTACCGGCGCGGGTCCACGGCCTGCTCGGTGAGACCGGGGAACTGTTCGTGGTCGCCCTGGAGGGCCTGCGCCGCACCTGGGACGTGCGGGCCTGGTTCTGGGAGTTCGTCGAGCAGTCGCTGTTCCTCGCCCGGGTCACCAGCGTGCCGGTGATCCTGGTGTCGCTGCCGCTCGGCGCCACGGTCGCCCTGCAGGTCGGCCAGCTCGCGGCGCAGCTGGGCGCGCAGTCGGCGACGGGCGGCGCGGTGATCGTCGGCCTGGTGCGCGAGGTCGCGCCGATCGGAGCGGCCCTCATCATCGCCGGGGCGGGCGGTTCGGCGATGACCGCCGACATGGGCGCCCGCCACATCCGCGACGAGCTGGCCGCCATGGAGGTGATGGCGGTCAACCCGATCCACCGGCTGGTCACCCCCCGGCTCTGGGCGGCGAGCCTGGTCTCCACGCTGCTGGCCTCCCTGGTCATCGTCTCGGGAGCGGCCGGCGGGTTCGTGTTCAACGTGCTGCTGCAGGACGTGACGCCCGGCGCCTACTTCGACGGCGCGGTGTCCCTGCTGCAGCTGTCCGACCTGGTCGTCACGCTGCTGAAGTCGTGGCTGTTCGGACTGATCGCCGCCATGGTCGCCTGCTACATGGGCATGAACTGCGCGTCCAGCCCGGTGGGGGTGGGGCAGGCGGTGAACCGGGCGATCGTGGTCGCCTTCATGCTGGTGTTCGCCCTCAACTACGTGATCACGACGGTGTACTTCGTCGCGTTCCCGCCCCGGATCTGATGGCCGGCCCGTTCCTTCCCACACGCGTCGCCGGCCGGACGGCGGCGGTCGCCGCGTCGGCCGCGCGGCGCGGCGGCGACCTGGCCCGGTGGCCGGTGTTCGTCTACCGGGTGCTGCTGTACTCGCTGCGCGACCTGGTCTGGCACCGCCGGTACGGGCGGACCGTCGCGCGGCACGTCAGCGACGTCGTGGTGGGCGCCGGGGCCACCGTGGTCGGCGGCGGCATGATCTTCGTGATCTTCACGATGGCGTTCTTCGTCGGCACCGAGGTGGGGCTGCAGGGCTACACCGGGCTGCGGTCCATCGGCGCCGAGTCGTTCATGGGGCTGGTCGGGTCGTTCGCCAACGTCCGGGAGATCACCCCCGTGATCGCGGCGACCGCGCTGGCCGCCCAGTGCGGCTCGGCGTTCACCGCCGAGCTGGGCGCGATGCGGATCTCCGAGGAGATCGACGCGCTGGAGGTCATGGGCATCGGCTCGTTCACCTACCTGGTGTGCACCCGGGTGGTGGCGGCGCTGATCGCCCTGGTGCCGCTCTACCTGATCGCGCTGTTCGCCAGCTTCTTCGCCACCCGGTTGATCAGCACCGAGTTCTTCGACCTGGCGCCCGGTGTCTACGACCACTACTTCCGGCTGTACCTGCCGACCATCGACCTGGTGTACAGCTCGATCAAGGTCGCGGTGTTCGCCTTCGCGGTGATCGCCATCCACTGCTACTACGGCTACTACGCCACCGGCGGGCCCGCCGGGGTCGGCCGCGCCGCGGGCCGCGCGATCCGGCTGTCCATCATCGTGATCGTCACCCTGAACCTGCTGCTGTCCTACGTGTTCTGGGGCGCCGGAGCGACCGTGAGGCTGACCGGATGAACGACGAGATCCCGCTGCGCCGCGCGCTGCTCATCTCCCTGGTCACCGTGGCCGTCCTGGCGCTCGGCGGGTACCTGCTGATCGCCCGGCCGCTGCGCGCGGAGGGGATCCGGCTGACGGCCGAGTTCGGCCGCGCCGGGCAGGGCCTGGGCGACGACGCCCCGGTCAAGATCCGCGGCGTGACCGTCGGAACGGTCGAACGCGCCGAGCTCACCCCGGCCGGCCGCGCCCGCCTGACCCTGCGGCTGGACCCCGGGGTGCGCGTGCCGACCTCGGTGACGGCGTCCGTCGAGCCCGCCTCGGCGTTCGGCCCCAAGTTCGTGAACCTGGTGCCGGGGTCGGGGGAGACCACCGGACCGTTCCTGGCCTCCGGCGCGGTGATCACCCGCACCTCCGCGGCCCAGGACCTGTCCGACCTGCTGGCCCAGGCGGACGCGACGCTGCACGCGGTCGACGCGACCGAGGTGGGCACGATCGTGCGCACCCTCGCCCAGGGCCTGGCCGGGCAGGGCGGGCGGCTGCGCGCCACCATCGACCAGACCGACACCCTCACCGACGTCGCCCACCGGCGCCGCGGCGAGGCCCGCCGGTTCCTGGGCGACGCCGCCGACCTGACCGAGACGCTGGCGCGCGCGGGCACGGCCGACGACGCCGTCTCCGTCGCCGGCGACGCCAACTCCCTCATCTCCACGACGGCCGCGGGGGGACGCGACCGGCTCGGCTCGTTCGCCGACCGGCTCGCGGAGATCTCCGCGCTGGTGTCGCACGGCTTCGACAAGCGCGGCGGCCAGCTCGGCGAGGGCTTCCGGTCCGGGGAGCGCGCGGCCGCCGTCGTGTACGCCCAGCTCGGCCTGGCCGGGAACGCGGTCCGCACCGGCAACAAGCTGCTGCCCCTGTACGGGGAGCTGTCCTCCCTGCCCGGCACGCAGGGCAAGAACCACCTGCGCGTCCAGGGCCTGCTGCCCACCGACCCGTGCCGTCTGATCATCGGCCTGTGCGGCTCGACGGGAGGTCGCTGACATGACCGGACCGGCGGAGCGGCCGACGGAGCAGGCGGGACGGCCGGCGGGTGCCCTGGCGCAGGCGCGCCGCCGACCGGCCGCCCTGTCGACGCAGAGCCGCGCCCGCATCGGGGCGCTGGTGCGCCTGGTGGCGTTCGTGGCCGCCACCGGCCTGCTCACGGTGTACATCGGCGCGCAGATCGCCCGGGTGAGCCTTGAGGACGGCTGGTCGCTGACCGCCACCTTCGACGACGCCAGCGGCCTGGAGCGCGGCGACGAGGTGAAGATCGCGGGCACCCCGGTGGGCCGGGTCGACGAACTGCGCGTCGTCGACGGCCGGGCCCGGGTCCGCCTGACCGTGAACCGATCCGTCACCCTCCCCGCCGACAGCGAGGCCGCCATCCGCTGGCGCGACGCCGTGGGACGCCGCGTCGTCTACCTCATCCCCGGCACCAGCCGGGCGAAGATGAAGCCCGGCGCGCACATCACCCGGACCCGGTCGGTGGTCGACGCGAACGCCCTGATCGAGCAGCTGGCCCCGCTGACCAGGAGCGTCGATCCCGCCCAGGTCAACCGGGTGCTGGTGGCGCTGGCGCAGGCGCTGGACGGCAACGCCGGCGAGCTGGACCGGCTGGTGGTGAACGTCGAGGAGCTGTCGTCCACCATCGCGGCCCGCCGCGCCTCCCTGAAGCAGATGCTGGCCGACTACGCGACCGTCACCGAGATCATCGCCCGCCGCGACCGGCAGATCGCCACCGCCGTGGACGACCTGGTCGAGCTGAGCGACGCGTTCGCCGACAACCGGCGGCTCATCGACCAGGCCCTGGTGGAGCTGGCGGCCCTGGCGAACACCTCCGACAAGGTGCTGGCGGGCAACAGCCGCGAACTGGCCTCCGTCATCTCGCGGCTGGCGCAGTTCACCTCCGGCGTGCGGCGCAACAGCGACATGCTGGCGCAGGTCCTGAAAACGACCTCGCCCAAGCTCCAGCACATCTTCTCCGCCGTCGACAACGGGCAGTACATGGAGGTCGCCGCGCCCTGCGTCAGTCTGGCCGCCCCGCCCTGCCCGTATCCGACCCGCCTGCCGGGCCCCCGCGAAACCGGCTCCAGCGGCAAGAGCGGCGGTGGCAAGCCGCGCGCCTCCGGCGGGGTCGCCACCTCGGGGAACGGCGGCGTGGTCGCCCTCGACTCGTCCGATGCGCTGCGTCGTCTGCTGGTCGGAGGCGACTGAATGGCACTGAAATCGTTCCGCGACCGCAACCGGGTCACCGTCGGGCTGGTCTCGATGGGGACGCTGCTCAGCCTCGTCGTCGGCGTCTACCTGGTCGGCACCCGGGGCCTGCTGCAGAACCGCTACACCGTGACCGGCGTGTTCGCCGACACCGGCGGGCTGCGCTCCGGGGACGAGGTGCGGGTCGCGGGCATCCGCGTGGGCGAGGTGACCTCGGTCGACCCGGACTTCGCGCGGGGCCGCGTGCTGGTCACCTGGAAGGTGGACGCCGAGGTGCGCCTGGGGCCGGCCACCCGCGCCGAGGTCGAGGTCGCCAACGTCCTGGGCGGCCGCTACCTGCGGCTGTCCGGCCCGGTCACCACCCCGTACCTGGCCGACCTGCCCCCCGAGCGCCGCCGCATCCCCCTCGAGCGCACCGGCACGCCCACCACCGTCAACGACGTGCTCAACTCCACCACCGAGACCGTCACCCGGCTCGACACCCGGTCCATCGACCGGATCCTGGGCGAGCTGGGCGAGTTGAGCGACCGCGACCGGGACCGGCTCGGCCGCGCCCTCACCGACCTCGCCGAACTGGCCGCGACCGTCGAGGAGTCCGACCCGCAGATCGACAGGCTGCTCACCAACGGCGAGCGCGTGCTCGACCTCGCCCGGACCAAGGACCGGCAGCTGTCCCAGCTGCTCACCAACGTGCGGATCATGCTCGACGAGCTGAGGCGCCGCCGCGACGAGCTGTCGGCGTTCCTGGGGTCGGGGGGCCGGACCGTCACCGCGCTGACCCGGCTGATCGACCAGCAGCAGCGCCGGCTGATCTCCGTCATCGACGACCTGAACCGCACCCTGGGCAGCCTGCGCCCCACGACCGACGAGTTCAACGAGCTGCTCGCCTGGGCGGGCCCGACGCTCGGCGGGCTGTCGGCCGTCGGCGGCCGGGGGCCCTGGCTGGACGTCGTGGCCACCGGGCTCGGCCCGCTGTCCCCCAAGGACCTGGCCGAACTGGCGCGGCTGTCGGCCACCCGGGAAGGAGGACGATGAGACGACTCCTCGCGACCGCGTGCGCGCTGGCCCTCACCGCGAGCGCGGGCGGCTGCGCGGTGATCGGCGCCGGCGACGGCACCTACCGCATCACCGTCTACTTCGCCAGGACCACCTCGCTGTACGAGAAGTCCCGGGTCAAGGTCATGGGCGCCGACGCCGGCACCGTCACCGCCATCCGCGACGAGGGCGACCGGGTGCGCGTCGACCTGGCCATCGACGAGTCGGTGCCGGTGCGCCGGGACGCCAAGGCCGTCATCGCCTCGGCCAACGCGCTCGGCGAGCGGTACGTCCGGCTGGAGCCGGCGTGGACGCCGGGCCAGGCCAAGGCCCCGCCCGGCATGGTCATCCCGAAGGAGCGCACCGAGCTGCCGGTGGAGATCGACGACGCGCTCGCCGCGTTCGCCAAGCTGAACCGGTCGATCGACCCCGAGCGGCTCGGCACGGCGGTGGAGCGCGGCGCCGACGGCCTGGAGGGCCACGGCGACGAGATCAACGACGCGTTGCGCGGCACCGCGTCCCTCGCCCACAACCTGGCCGCCCACGACAAGCGGCTGGTCAAGCTCGCGGAGGGGCTGCGGACGTTGGCGGCCGACCTCAACCGCCGCGACCGCCGCCTCGGCGAGCTCATCGACTCGTTCTCCACGACCAGCCGCGAGCTGGCCCGGGAACGCACCCGCCTGAACGAGTTCGTCGAGGGGCTCGCCGCCGCCATCCGCAAGAGCGAGGTCCTGGTCACCGCCTACCAGGAGACCCTGCCCGGCACCGTCAGCGACCTGTCCAACATCGTGATGACGCTCAAGGCCAACGCCGGGTCGCTGGAGCAGGCGATCGACGCCCTCGGGCAGTTCGCCGACGTGGCCGTCCAGGCGTGGGACCGCCAGAACCACGTCGTCACCGTCCGCCTGCTCGTCCACGGCACCCTGCGCGCCTGGCTGCAGCCGCTGTTCACCGCGATGGGCTGGGGCACCGTCCCCTGCCTGCGGGGGAACACCGATCTGGCCGACTGCACCGACCCGCCCGGAAAGGACAAGCCGTGAGCGCCCGCACACCGCAGCACCGGCGGGCGGCGAGGCCCCGCGCGAGACGTCCCCTCCCCGCCGCCGTCCTCGCCGCGCCCCTGGCGGTCGTCCTGGCGGTGGGCACGGGCGGCTGCTCCCTGCAGACGATCGGCGCGCCGCGCGGCGACATGACCCTCACCGCCACGTTCGACGACGTGCAGAGCCTGGTCGTCGGGCACAGCGTCCAGGTCGCCGACATCCGCGTCGGCACCGTCACCGGCATCCGCCTGGCCGGATACCGCAGCAAGGTGACGATGTCGCTGCGCGGCGACCGGCGCATCCCGGTCGGCACCACCGCGACCATCGCCCGGACGTCGCTGCTGGGCGAGAACTACGTGCGCCTGGACCTGCCCCCCGGCCGCGACATGCGCACCGGGCCGTTCCTGGCCGGTGGCGCGGAGATCGCGCAGACGTCCGTCCAGCCCGACCTGGAGCAGATCAGCCGGCGGCTCGGCCCCCTGCTGGCCGCGCTGGGCGGCCAGGACCTGTCCACGATCACCAACGAGTCCGCGACGGCCCTCGACGGCAAGGGCCGCCGGCTCAACACCCTCATCAAGAAGACCGCCGAGGTCTCCGACAGCTATGCCGCCGCAAGCCGCGACCTCGGCCGCGCCCTGGACGGCCTCGCCCGCATCGGCGGATCGCTGCGCCAGGGCCAGGAGCAGATCGACCGGCTGCCCGGCAGCGTCGCGCTCGCCACCGAGCGGCTGCAGGCCGACCGGGCCCAGCTCAAACGGGCCATCCAGCAGCTGACCGAGCTCGCCCGGTCGGTCAACGCCAAGGTCCAGGCCCGCCACGCCGAACGCCTGGCCGTCCTGCTGCGCCGCGCCGACGAACTGCTGGCCGCGGCCGTCCGCGGCGGCGAGGACCTCAAGACGCTGGCGAACGCCGTGCTGGCCTTCCTGCGCGGACCGTCGGTCTCCTACAGCGGCCAGGCCCTGCTGTTCATCTGGCTCAAGGGCTTCCTGCCGCAGCCCGGGACCGCCCAGCAGGCGGCCGAGCACCGGCCGTTCACCGAGCTGATGGGGCCGCGCCCATGAGAGAACCCCGCATCCTCGTCAACCTGGTCTTCTTCGCCCTGCTCGGCGTGCTGCTGTCGGTGTGGGCGGTGCGCAGCATCATCCACATCGACGCCCTCGAACGGCCGTACCACGTCACCGCGGACTTCGCCGCCTCTCCGGGGCTGACCTCCGACCTGGAGATCACGCACCTGGGCGTGCGGGTCGGCCGGGTCGGCGACGTCCGGCTGCGGCAGGGCCGCGTGGAGGTGCGGTTCGACCTGAACCGCGGCACCCGCATCCCCGCGGACGTCGGCGCCCGGGTGCAGCGCAAGTCGGCGATCGGCGAGCCGTACATCGAGCTGACCCAGCCGTCCCGGTCCGGCGCCGGCGTGCTGAAGGACGGCGACCGCATCCCGCTGTCGCGCACCGCCGGGACCGTCGACTACCAGGAGCTGTTCGCCGGGCTCAGCGCCACGCTGCGGTCGGTCGACCCGCGCGACGCCCGCACGCTGGTGCACGAGACGGCCACCGGCCTGCAGGGCCGCGGCGGCTCCATCCACGACCTCATCGGCGACACCTACCAGCTCACCCGGACCCTCGCCGCCGACGCCGAGACGCTGGACGCGCTGTCGGCCGAGCTCACCCGGCTCACCGCCACGCTGGCGGACCACCGCGGCCGGCTCGCCTCGGGGACCGCCGACCTGGCGGCGCTCACCGCCTCGGTGCGGCGGAGCCGCGAGGACCTCGACACCATCCTGGCCAGGGGGCCCGGGGCGCTGGCCGAGGTGAACCGGCTGCTCCAGCGGTCGCGGCCCGGACTGGACTGCCTGCTCACGGCCGCCGCCACGCCGACCGCGCCGCTGCTCACCTCCGCCAACTCGGCCGGGATCCGGCACGTGCTGACGATGGTCCCCACCCTGCAGGCCCTGGTCGGCGACGTCACGGCCCGGGACGCGTCCGGCACCTATGTGCGCGTCACACCCGTGATCACCCTCAGCGGGTCCGAGGCGGGCGCCGAGTACAACCGCCCCGTCTCGCGCCCGGACGCGCCCGACGTGCCCCTGTGCCGGACGACCGGGAAGACCAGCGGCTCGAAGAAAAAGGGCGCCGCCGGTTCGGCGGAGAAGGCCACCGGTTCCGCCCGCGCGGCGGGGACGTCCTCGCCGACCCCTGAACCGACCCTGTCGGCGAAGCCGGTGAGCTCCGTCGGCGAGCAGCCGGCGTCCTCGCGGTGGCTTCCGCTGCTGCCACCGGTGATCGGCGTGGTCGTGCTGCTGGCCGTCGCCGCCCGGTTCGTACGTGCCCGTGTCCGCATCCGCAGATGACCCTCTTGGAGGTAGCCGTGCCAGCCGAGGTCACGACCGAGGAACAGCGCCCGCGGACCGCGGAACCGGACGCCGGGGAACCCGGGCGCGAAGAGCCCGAGCGCGAGGAGCCCGAGCGCGAGGAGCCCGAGGGCGAAGGGCCCAAGGGGCAAGAGGCGAAGGGTGA
This sequence comes from Actinomadura keratinilytica, assembly GCF_039539665.1. Classification (NCBI taxonomy): domain Bacteria; kingdom Bacillati; phylum Actinomycetota; class Actinomycetes; order Streptosporangiales; family Thermomonosporaceae; genus Actinomadura; species Actinomadura keratinilytica. Next base: position 36,825 of record NZ_BAABDO010000015.1, on the reverse strand, counting down.
AGAGGCGAAGGCCGACACCGAGGTGAAGGCCGCCCCGGAGGACAGACCCGACGCGGAGGACAAGACCGGGGCGTCGGAGGCGAAGGCCGCCGGGCCCCAGGACACGAAGGCGGCGGAAGACGCTGAGACCAAGGTGTCCGAGGACCAGAAGAAGGGCTCCGCGGGCGCGGAGCAGGACGGGGACGAGGCGCGCGCATCCTCGGCACGTTCGCGCCGGCCGTCGGGGGCGGCGCTGGCCAAGGCGGCCGTCCTGGTCGCACTGGCCGCCTCCGTCGTCACCGCCGGGCTGCAGTGGTACCAAGCCGACCAGGCCGCGCAGCGGGAGGCCGAGCGGCGGGCCGTGCGCGCCCGGGCCGGCGAGTTCGGGCAGGCGCTGCTCAGCTACGACCACCGCAACCTGCAGGCGGCCAGGAACCGCGTGCTGTCGATGGCGTCCGACGACTTCGCCAAGACCTACGACGCCGCGTTCACCGGCGGGCTGGAGAGCGTCATCACCCGGCTCAAGGCCGACGCGACCGCGACCGTCCGCACCGTCTATCTCGGCGACATCGAGGGATCGACGGCCCGGGCGATCGTGGTCATGGACTCGGAGGTGCACAGCACCGCCGGCACCCGGCGGGTGCTGGGCTCCTACCTGGACATGCGGCTGACCCGCACCGGCGAGCGCTGGCGGGTCACCGAGGTCACCTCGATCGGCGCCGCCGACGAGACCATGACCGGCGACGACGGTGCCAAGAAGCAGGGCGGCGACACCCCGCTGCCGACCCCCTCCGCGTCCTCTTCCGGCAGGTGAGCGCGCCCGGCGGGGGCCGGTCGCGCCGGTGGCCGCCCGTGACCGCGCGGGTACCGGCGCCGGTATCGTCGGAGCGCGGGCACGGGGTGACGATGGCGAGGACGCGATGAGTGTGCAGCGGGGGGACGGGGCGGCGCCGCGTCGTGTCCGCAAGGAGCCGGACGAGCGGCGCGACCAGATCCTCGCCTGCGCGCGCGAGCTGTTCAGCCGGCGCCCGTACACCACCGTGTCCAACACCGAGATCGCCGCCGCGGCGGGGGTCAGCCGCGGGCTGCTGAACCACTACTTCGGCACCAAGCGCGAGCTGTACCTGGCGGCGGTGAGCCAGATGATGAGCGTGCCGCCGATCCCGGTCCCGCCGTTCGAGCCGGGCGTCAGCGTCGCCGAGCGCATCGACCAGAGCATCGACGGATGGCTGGAGCTGCTGCAGCGCAACCGCGAGACCTGGATCACCGCCCTGGACATGACCGCCTCGGGCGGCGACGCGGACCTGGACCGCATCCTGGAGGAGGCCCGCGACCGCGCCGTCGACCACATGACCGAGGTGGTCGGCCTCACCCGGCTGTCGCGGGAGCATCCGGAGATCCGGGCGGCGTTCCGCGGCTACTCGGCCATGGCCGAGGCCACCACCCGCGAATGGCTCAAGTCGGGCCGCCTGTCCCGCGACCAGGTGCGTCTGCTGCTGCGGCAGGTCCTGCTCCACCTCATCGAGGACGTCTTCCCCGCACTGGTGCGGACCGAGCCGGCACCGCCCGCCGAGAAGGCCGCCGAGACGTCCGCCGAGTCGCCTGCCGGGCCGCCGCCCGAATGACGCGGGGCCCGGCATTGGCCGCGGGGGTACGGGTCGCTGGTGCGGCCAACACCGGGAGTCCAGGGCGTTCACTGCTCGAACGTGCGGCAGGTCCGTCCGGTACTGCGCGGGGAGGACCCTTGTTGACGGTTCTACACCAGTTATTGGCGGTTCGCCAATAACAGGCTAGAGCGGGCGGTTGGCGAGGGCCCGGTCGAGGCGCTGCCGCGCGCGGGCGGCCTCCCGCGCCCGGTAGGCGATCGGCATGTAGCGCAGGCGCTCGGGCAGCCGCGCGGTGGTGATGGCGATGGTCCGGCAGACGGCGCGCAGGCGCCGGTCGTCGGCCGGGGTCCACGGCAGCCCGAGCTTGTCGCGCGCCGCCGGGGGCAGCGTGCCGACGGTGATGAAGCGGATGAGCCGGCCGCCGGTGAGGCCGGCCGCCGCCGCGAGCGGCCGCAGCAGGGTCGGCGTCCCCGGCGGCACCCGCTCCAGCATGTCCAGCACGTCGTGCGCCACCCGGTGCGGGACCAGGGTGTTCTCCACCATGTCGGCGAAGTAGGCCCAGTAGTCCGGGATCGACTTGGGCAGCATGCGCTCGGGGACCCGCAGGATGCGGCCGAGGTGCATGAACTCGTCGAAGAGCTGCTGCTCCTCCTCGGGCGTGAACGGGGCGGGGGCGAAGTAGCGCACGGCGGTCACCGAGGCGTAGTAGCCGGTCAGGTGCACCCAGGCCCAGGGGTCGGCGGACAGCGCGTGATGGGTGCGCCCCTCCTCGTCCACGGCGCTCAGCGGCTTGTGCATCTCGCGCAGCCGCAGCCCCTCCGCGATCGCCTCCTCGCCGCCGTAGATCCAGGTCTGCACCGAGGCGAAGCTGCGCGCCGCCCGCCCCACCGGGTCGACGCGGAACCGCGACCGCTGGTCGACCACGGTGCCGATCGACGGGTGCATCACCTGCAGGACGAACGCGCTGTTGGCCGCGAGCACCGACGTGTGCAGCCCGACGGTGTCCCACAGGATCGAGCCGGGCTTGAACGGGGTCGGCTCCGGTGCCTTCACGCGTGCCCTCGCCCGGGTGCTCTTCAACTCGGTGACGTTCGATTCGGTCGCGTTCGACTCGCTGCTGCTCGTTTCGCCGGTGATGGTCATGCGTCACTCCTGGTGGATCGTCGTCGATGTCTGCGGACCGGTGGCCGCCGGCGGACCGGTCGGTGTCGTCAGACCAGTGGACGGCCGGTGCGGATGCGTCGGCGCACGTCCCAAATCAGCAGGTCGAACGGGAACCGCCGCACCACCGGCGGCTGGATGCGGATGACGGCCCGCAGCGCGGCGATCAGCCGGTCGAACCGCCGCTGGTCCCGCTCGCTCCACGGCAGCCGCATCTGCGCGCGGAACTCCGGCGGCAGGAAGCCCGTGGTGACGAACCGGTTGAACGGCCCGAACAGCAGGCTGACCGGAGCGGGCAGGAACTTCAGGTCGGCCAGGTCGCGCAGATAGCGGCGCACCGGCTCGTCGATGGAGATGTTCTTCACCTCCCGCTGCCAGTACTCCTCGAAGGCGGCGCGGTCGCGCGGCCAGTCCTCCGGCCGCACCTGCAGGGTGGTGCCGAGGGGCGCGGACGCCCGGTAGAGCCGGTCCTGCTCGACCGGGTCGAGGGGGCCGATGAACGCGCGGTAGGTGTCCTCCAGCCCCCGGTACAGGCAGGCCGCGACCCACAGCTGCAGCTCGCGGTCGAAGGCGCTGTATTGCACCGGGCTGTCGGGGCGCGAGCGGACCTGCGCGTGCGACTTGTTCACCGCCCTGCGGTAAGCGGCCTTCTCCTTGGGGGTGCCCATGGTGGCGACGGCGAGGTAGCTGAACGTCGTCCGGGCCCGCTTGATCGGGTGGCGGTGCAGCTGCCCGCTCTCCACGGGGCTCTCGATCACTCCGTACCCGACCCCGGGCCGGGCCAGCTGCATGATCACGTTGGCGGCGCCGGCCAGCAGGGCCGCGCCGACGATCGCCTTGCGGTCGAACGGCACCACCTCGGTGGAAACCGCTTCGGTGGGGGGCATGGCGTCTCCACTGATCTGATAACAAGTGTTTTCAGATAGTGAAGGCCGCTCCGACGGGTCTGTCAAGATGGCCGCATGGGTGCTTCTGAGATGCGGGTCTACGGCGGCGTGACCGGCGCCGATCGCAAGGCCGAACGCCGGGCGCAGCTCGTCGAGGCCGGGCTGGACCTGCTCGGCGGCGCCGAGGGGGACCAGCTCACCGTGCGCCGCGTGTGCGGACGGGCGGGGCTGACCCCCCGCTACTTCTACGAGAGCTTCGCCGACCGCGACGAGCTGGTGGCGGCCGTCCACGAACGCGTCGTGCAGACCATCGCCACCCGCGCCCTGGCCGCGGTGGAGGCCGCCGGACCGGACGCCGAGGCCAAGATCCGCGCCGGGCTCGCCGAGCTCGTCCGCGCGGTCGCCGAGGACCGGCGGCACGGGCGGGTGCTGTTCTCGGTCACCCTCACCGACCCGCTGCTGGCCCGGCGCAGGGTGGAGTCCTCGCGGTTCTTCGCGCGCCTGCTCAGCGGGCAGGCGCGCCAGTCCTACGGCGTCCCGGACACCCCGGAGCTCGAACTGGTCGCCCAGTTCATGGTCGGCGGCCTGGCGCAGACCCTGTCCGCCTGGCTGTCGGGCCGGCTGCGGCTGAGCGAGGCGGAGCTCGTCGCCGCATGCGTGGAGGTCTTCACCGCCATCGCCGACCGGAAGGCGCCCCCGCCGCAGGGCTGACCCCGGCCGCACCGCCCGCCTCCACCCCGTCGCCCGGGGGCAGCAGCATCGGGCCGAGCAGGGCGGCGGTCCTCGCCTCGGTCACCGACGGGCCCGCGGAGCGGGCGAGATCGGTCACCGCGTTCAGCGCCGCGTGCACCCGGAACCGGATCGCGGCCGGCTCCTCCCCGGTGCGCAGCTCGGCGACCAGGCCGACCCAGGTGTCGACGTGCCGGCGCTGCGCGGCGCGCAGCCGCCGCAGGTCGGGCGGGGCCAGGTTCTCGCTCTCGGACACGTAGACCGCGGCCAGGTCCGCGTGCGCGAACGTGAGCCGCACGTAGGTGTCCACCAGCCGGCGCAGCGCCCGCTCCGGCGAGCCCGCGCCGACCAGCGCCTCGGCGACGGCGTGCTCCAGTCGGCCGGTGGCGCGGTCGTAGGCGGCGGCCAGCAGCTCGGCCTTGCCCGTGAAGTGCGTGTAGACGCTGGAGGCGGTGATCCCGGCGGCGCGGCCGATGTCGGCCATGCTCACCTGGTGGTAGCCGTGCTCGTGGAACAGCCGCACCGCCTCGGCGAGCAGCCGCTCGCGGCGGGGGAGCAGCGCGAACCGGTCCGGGGGCCGGCGCGGCGGCGGCTCGGCGGGCGGCGCGGGCAGATCGACGGCGAGCAGGGCGTCCACGCAGTCCAGCAGGGTGCGCTCGGCCTTGGCCCTGGGCAGGGCCGCCCGGTGGGTGGCGGGGCTGACGATCACGCTCAGCGCCGCGGCCACCAGCAGCGCGGCGTCCCGCCGCGACAGCCCGGGCCGCACGTCCAGCAGCAGTCCGCGCAGCGTGCGCACGGCGCGGTCGAACGGCACGGCCAGCGCCGCCTGCCGCTCGGCGTCGAGATGGCGGCCCTCCCACTGGTAGAGGCGGGCCACGGTGCGCCACTCCAGGCCGTAGCGCACCAGCGCCCGCAGCACGGCCCGCAGGCGGTCGGCGGGCGCGTCCCCCTGGGCGCCGGACTCGACGCACGCGGCGAACCGCAGGCCCAGTTCCCGCACGGCCGCGGCGAGCACGTCCTGCTTGGTCGGGTAGTGCCGGTAGATCGCCGGGCCGGTGATGCCGACCTCCCGGGCGATGTCCTCGATGCCGACGTTGTGGTAGCCGCGGGCGCAGAACAGTCGCGCGGCGACGAGGGCGATCGACTCCTTCCGGTCCTTGGGGCGTGGGCGCTGGCGGGGCGGCATGGCGCCGAGTGTAACCCGGGCCGGTGAACCACCGAACATCGTCTGTCGCGCACAGTCCGGCCTTTACCTGCGGTGACGGCATAGGAAGTAAGTGGCTATTCGGATCTATTGACAGCCGAATGGCGTTCGGGTTGTGATGGTTGCCCCCGGCCGTCCCGGCGAAGGAGCGAAGATGATCACTGCAGCCGATGTGCACGCCGCGGTGGGCGCGCGAACGGTACGGGCCCTGCTGCGGCGCAACGCCGACGAGCACGGCGACCTGCCCGCCCTGACCGGAGCGGACGGCGCCACCCTGACCTGGCGGGAGCTGTACGACCGGGTGCGGGCCGCGGCGAGCGGGTTGCGGGAGCTCGGGCTGCGGCGCGGCGAGCGGATGCTCATCGGCATGTCCAGCCGCCCCGAGCACTGGATCGCCGACTTCGCCGCCGTCGAGCTGGGCGCCATCCCCTGCACCACCTACGCCACGCTGAGCCCCCAGCAGATCCACCAGATCGCGCTGCACAGCGCCGCCACCGTCGTGGTGCTGGAAGGCCCCGCCGAACTGGAGCGCTGGCAGCGGGCACTGGCCGCGATGCCGGGGCTGAAAGCGGTGGTGGTCATCGAGGGCGCGGGCGACGGCCACGTCCCCTTCGCCAGGCTGCAGGCGACGCCGCCCGCCGAGGGACCGCTCGAAACCGTCACGCTGGACGACCCGGTCACGATGATCTACACCTCGGGCACCACCGGAGACCCCAAGGGCGTCGTCCTCACCCACGGCAACGTGCTCTACCAGTGCGCCCTGCAGGAGCTCATCCAGCCCGTGCCGCCGCATCCGCGGACGGTCGCCTACCTGCCGCTGGCCCACGTCGCCGAACGGGTGCTCGGCATGTACCTGCCGGTCTACACCGCCGGGCACGTCACGATCTGCCCCGACGCCGCGCAGCTCCCGGCGACGCTGACGAAGGTGCGGCCGCACGGGTTCTTCGGCGTGCCCCGGGTGTGGGAGAAGTTCGCCGCCGCGATCCAGCACGAGCTGTCCCGCCTGGAGGGGGACATGCGGGCGGCGGTCGACCGGGCGCGCGGGCTGGCCGCCGAGGCGTACCGCCTCCGGGCCGACGGCACACCGCTGCCCGACGACCTCGCCGCCGCGCTGGCCGACGCCGACAAGCTCGTGCTGCGCCCGCTGCGCGAGCGGCTCGGGCTCGCCGAGGCGCAGCGGCTGGGCAGCGGCTCGGCCCCGATCCCGCCCGAGGTGCTGGAGTTCTTCGGCGGCCTGGGCATGCCGATCACGGAGGTGTGGGGGCTGTCGGAGACCACCGGCACCGCCACCACCACCTACCCCGACCGCTACCGCGCCGGCACCGTCGGCGTGCCCGTCCCCGGGATGGAGGTGCGGCTCGCCCCCGACGGCGAGATCCAGGTGCGCGGGCCGCTGGTGTTCCCCGGCTACCTGCAGGCGGACGGGCGCATCGAACCGGCCGTGGACGCCGACGGCTGGCTGCCGACCGGCGACCTCGGCACCTTCGACGACGACGGCATGCTGCGCATCACCGGCCGCAAGAAGGAGATCATCATCACCTCCAGCGGCAAGAACATCGCCCCCGGCCGGATCGAGTCGCTGCTGCGCCGGCACCCCCTGATCGGGCATGTCGCGGCGATCGGCGACCGCCGCCCCTACGTCACCGCGCTGGTGGCGCTGGACGAGGAGGCCGCACCGGTGTGGGCCGCCGCGCACGGGCTGTCCGCCACCGGCTTCGCGGAACTGGCCGCGGACCCGCGGATCCGCGAGGAGGTCTCCGCCGCCGTCCGGGAGGCCAACGGGGCGCTGTCGCGCCCCGAACAGATCAAGGCGTTCCACCTGGTCGACCGTCCGTGGACACCGGACGGCGGCGAACTCACCCCCACCCTGAAGCTCCGGCGGGCGGTCATCGAACAGCGCTACGCCGCCGAGATCGACAGGCTCTACGCGAAAGGGCGGTCCTCGTGACCACGCTGACCGACGAGCAGCGCGACTTCGTCGCCGCCGTCACCGACTTCTGCCGCCGCGAGGTGGGCGACCGCGACCGGTGGCTCAAGCTCACTGACGGCGGCCGGGAGCCGCACAACGCCGAGCTGTACGCGAAGCTGGCCGAGCTCGGCTGGCTCGGGGTCGCGGTGCCGGAGGAGTACGGCGGCGCCGGCCAGGGCATGGTCGACCTGGTGCTGCTGCTGGAGACCACCGCCTACTGGCAGCTGCCGATCGGCGGCTTCGCCACCTCGGCGATCACCGCGGCGTCCTATCAGAAGTTCGGCAGCGAGCAGCAGAAGCGCCGGGTGCTCGGCGACTTCCTGCGCGGCCGGGTGCTGGCGGTGTCGATGTCGGAGCCGGGCGCCGGGTCGGACGTGGCCGGGCTGACCTGCAAGGCCGAGCGGCACGGGGACGGCTGGCTCGTCAACGGCCAGAAGACCTGGTGCTCCAACGCGCACATCGCCGACCACATCCTGCTGGTCGCCCGCACCTCCACCGACGGCGGGCGGCACGACGGCCTGACCATGTTCTCCGTCCCCGCCGGGGTGGACGGCCTGGCCGTTCACGGCATCGAGACCATGGGCGGCCGCGAGGTCAACGACTTGTACTTCACCGACTGCCTCCTGCCGGAGGACGCGGTCGTCGGCGAGGTCGGGCAGGGCTGGCGGCAGCTGATGGCGGGGCTGAACCTGGAGCGCATGATCCTGGCCGCGATGATGCTGGGCACCGCGCGCCGCGCCTTCGACGACACGGTGTCCTACGTGAGCGAGCGGCGGCAGTTCGGCCGTCCGGTGGGCTCCTTCCAGGCGCTGCGGCACCGGATCGCCGACCACGCCACGGAACTGGAGTGCACCCGCCTGCTGGTGTACGACGTCGCCCGGAAGATCGACGAGGACCCGGAGCGGATGCTGCCCCGCGAGGCGTCCATGGCCAAGCTCAAGGCCACCGAGGTCGCCAAGGCCATGGCGCTCGACGGCATGCAGATGATGGGCGGCTACGGCTACGCCACCGAGTACGGCATGGAGCGGCTGCTGCGCTCCACCGTCGTGTCCACCGTGTACGGCGGCACCAGCGAGATCCAGCGCGACATCATCGGCAGGACCTACGGGCTGTGACCACCGGGCGGTGCCCCTCGGGGCGTCCCGGCCCGCGCCGGGGCGCCCCGCTCACCGCTGCCGGGTGACGGCCTCCATGTCCAGGTCGGCCATCCGCACCAGCCGGGCGCCCAGGTCGATGAGCGCGCGGCCGACGGCCAGCTCGTCGCCGATCTCGGGGACGTTCCGGTCCCGCGGGTGGCGGCGGGCATGGCCGAACCCCTCCACCTTCGTGGAGGTCGACGACGTGAGGACGGCCCGTACGCCGGTGTCGTCGCCGTGCTCGTTGATGTAGATGTCCACGGACCACTGCTTGGTCTCCACGGCCTTCGCACCTCTCTTCTTCACCCGAGTGCTCCTCCCAGCCTCGCCGGTGAAACCGCTCCCGGCCGGGTGCGATGGGCACCGGGCGCAGGGACGAAGGTCCCGGCGCTCCCGGTGTCCCGCCGGGCGGTGACCATCGCCGCAGCGGGTAGGGACCTTGGCCCGCGTACCAGTGCGCCCGGGCCGCCTAGCGTCGTTGGCGGAAGCAGGGGCCCCGGTGAACCGGGAAGGAGCCAGGACATGACAGACCCCGTCCTCACAGACCCCGTCCTCGTCGGCACCGACGGATCCGACAGCGCCCACCGCGCCGTGCGATGGGCGGCGGACGAGGCCGTCCTGCGGAACCGGCCGCTGCTGATCGTCCACGCCCTGGACAGCGCCCTGTACGCCGCGCCGCTGTTCGCGGCGCCCCAGGCGGTGGACGCGCTGACCGACGCGGGCCGGCGGATGCTCGCGGAGGCCGTGGAGGCCGCCCGCGAACGGCGGCCCGAGGTGCAGGTCAGCAGCCGCCTGCTGACCGGACGCGTCAGCGGGGCGCTGCGCGAGCTGTCCCGGGAGGCGTTCGAGCTGGTGCTCGGGCATCGCGGGCTGGGCGGTTTCAGCAGCCTGCTGCTCGGCTCCACCGGACTGGCCATGGCCGGGCACGCCGCCGGGCCGGTCGTGATCGTGCGCGGCGACACCGATGGCGAGCACGGCGAGCCGCACGGTCGGATCGTCGTCGGGCTCGCGCTGGAGCGGGACGAGGACGAGAGCGAGACGCTGCACTATGCCTTCGAGGCGGCCGCCGCCCGCGGCGCCCGGGTGCACGTCGTGAACGCCTGGGAGGTGCCGGCCGCCTACGCGGAGGCGAACCGGGCGCTGGACGACCGGCAGATCGAGGAGAAGATCCGCTGGCGGCTCATCGAGGCGCACGCCCCCTGGCGCAAGGCCTACCCGGACCTGGAGGTGACCGAGCAGGTCGTCCGGGAGCATCCGGTGACGGCGCTGTGCGACGCCTCACGCGAGGCGGATCTGCTCGTCGTGGGCCCCCGCCGCCGCGGCGGGCTCGCCGCACTGGGCCTGGGCTCGGTCAGCCACGGCGTGATCCACCATGCGCACTGCCCCGTCGTCATCGCCCGCGCCCGCACCGACTCCTAGACACCGCGCCTTCCGGACACCCGCGCGGGTTCATGGACACCGCCGCCGGGGCCTAGGCGTCGGGCGGTCGCGCAGCAGCGAGGTCACGCGGGCGGTGCAGATGCGGCGGTCGCGCTCGTCGGTGACGACCACGTCGTAGGTGGCCAGCGTGCGTCCCGCCGACACCTTGGTGGCGACCGCCGTGACCACGCCGTCGGACACCGTGCGGTGGTGCGAGATGTTCAGCTCGATGCCCAGGGCCATGCGTCCGGGGCCCGCGTGCACCGCGGCGGCGCAGGAGCCCACCGATTCGGCCAGCACGCAGGACGCCCCGCCGTGCAGCGTCCCGTAGACCTGCGTGTTGCCCTCGACGGGCATCCGGGCGACGACGCGTTCGGCGCTCGCCTCGACGATCTCGATGCCCAGCCGGTCGTCGAGGACGTTGCGTCCCACGCCCAGCATCCGCGCCGTCGCCGCCGGGTCCATGGCCATCACCGCTCCTTCGTCTCACGGATGCGCTGCCGCGCGTCCCCCGGACCAGGGTGCGATCGGCCCTCATCCCAGTCAATCCCTGGATTTCATTGCAGAGATTTAAGTATTCGCTTGGAGGAAGTCGGCGACCAGGGGACCGGCCTGGGAGCGGCATTCCTGGAAGTAGGCGTGGCGGGCGCCGGGGAAGATGTGCGTCCGGGCGTTCGGGATGCGCGAGGCGAGCAGGGGGACGTTCGCCGCGGGGGTGAGGCGGTCCTGGTCGCCGTGCAGGATCAGGGTGGGCGCGGTGATCCGGGGGAGCGCGTCCCAGGCGTCGTGCCGGTTGCTGGCCTGAAGGTGGCCGCGGCGGGCGTGCGGGGGCATGCGGGGGTCGCCGAGCGTCGTGTACGGGCCGGGATGGGCGGCCCGCCACGCGGGCGTGTACATCAGGTCGAGCAGCGCCTCGCGCGCGGCGGCGGGGTCGGGCTGGGCCAGCGCGCGGCGGACGGCGGCGTCGCGTTCGACGGCGTGGGGGCCGCCGGGGGAGGTGCAGCCGAGCACCAGGCGGCCGACCCGGTGCGGATGGCGGACGGCGATCCACTGGGCGACGCGGCCGCCCATGGACGTGCCGTACACGTCGGCGCGCTCGATCCCCAGATCGTCCAGGACGGCGATCACGTCGTCGGCGAACACCTGCGTGGAGTAGGGGCCGTCGGGTTTGCCGCTGTCGCCGGTGCCGCGGTAGTCGAGGGTGATGGTGCTGTGGGCGGCGTGGAAGTCCTCCCGCACGCCGTCCCACCAGTGGTGGTCGTTGGCCTGCCCCGCCAGCAGCACCAGCGGCCGGCCGGCGCCGTGGCGCTGGTAGGCCAGCCTGGTGCCGTCCTCGGCGCGGGCGTGGGCGTGCAGCGGCTCGGTGCTCATCAGGTGTCCTTCCCGGAGGGGGCGGGGGTGTGCGGCCGGGCGGCGGGCCAGTCGCCCCGGCGGACGGCCGCGTGGACCTGGCGGGTCAGCTCGCGGGCGACGATCTCGACGGCGGGCGGGACGCGTCCCGTCCTGGGGGTGGCGAGGACGACCGACCGCCACACGTCCGGTTCGCTCAGCGGGGCGGCGCTGAGCGAACCGTCGGCGACGTCGGCGGCGATCCCCACCCCGGGCAGGACGGTCCAGCCGTAACCGGCGAGGACGAACCTCTTCTGCAGCCGCATGGAGTTGGTCTGCAGGGCCACGTTCATCGCGACCTCCGCGCGCGCCGCGGCGGCGTCGATCACGGTGCGCAGCGCGTGCCCGGCGGCGGGCATGACCAGCGGATGCGCGGCGGCCTCGGCGAACGGGACGGGCTCGTCGGGCCGCAGCCCCGCCGCGGGCGGCGCCACCGCCCACAGCCTCTCGCGGACCAGCGGCTGGGCGTTCAGCGACGTGGTGCTGTCCAGGTTGTAGAGCAGGGTGAGGTCCAGGTCGCCGTCGTCGAGCCACTGCTGCAGATGGCCGGAGTAGGCGGTGAACACGCGCAGCTCGATCCCGGGGCGGTCGCGGGCCAGGGCCGACACCAGCGGCTCGGCGAGCAGGTCGGCCGCGCTCTCCAGCAGGCCGACGGTCACGATGCCGGTGACCGCGCCGGGGGACGGCCGGATCTCCGCGCGGGCGCGCTCCAACTCGCCCAGGGCGCGGCGGGCGCGGTCGATCATGATCGCGCCGGCCGGGGTGGGCCGCATGCCCTGCCGGGTCCGCTCGAACAGCGGCACGCCGAGTTCCTGCTCCAGGGTGCGGATCTGCCGGGTGACGGCGGGCTGGACGAGGTGCAGCAGCTCGGCGGCCCGCGTCACGCTGCCCGTCTCCGCGACCGTGACCAGCGCCCTGAGCTGCTTGAGGTCCACTCCGTCCCCCATCCGCGTCCGGCATGGCGACATCACGAATCGTTATTGCACACCGGCATCCATGAACGGCCATGATGGTACTGCGGCCGGGCCGGCGGTGCGTCCGGCCGACCGCGCAGCCCGTCTCCGGCCAGGTTCCCGGGAGGTCGCCGCATGACCGCGCAGCCGCTGTCCGGCGTCACCGTCGTCACCGTCGAGCAGGCGGTGGCGGCGCCCTTCGCCACCCGCCAGCTGGCCGATCTGGGCGCCCGGGTCATCAAGGTCGAACGCCCGGGCGGAGGCGACTTCGCCCGCCGCTACGACACCGCCGTGCACGGCCAGTCCAGCTACTTCGTGTGGCTGAACCGGTCGAAGGAGTCGCTCACCCTCGACCTGAAGTCGCCGCGCGGCCGGGAGGTGCTGGACCGGCTGCTCGGCAGGGCCGACGTGTTCGTGCAGAACCTGGCGCCCGGCGCGGCGGCCCGGCTCGGCCTGGACGCGGCCTCCCTGGGCGAGCGCCACGCCGCGCTGATCCGCTGCACGGTGTCCGGCTACGGGTCCACCGGGCCGTGGGCCGACCGCAAGGCCTACGACCTGCTCGTCCAGTGCCAGACCGGGCTGGTGTCGCTGACCGGCACGGGCGAGCAGACCGCCCGGGTCGGCGTGTCCGTCGCCGACATCGCCGCCGGGATGTACGCCTACTCGGGCATCCTCACCGCCCTGTACGTGCGGGCCACCACGGGGGCGGCCCGCGCCGTCGAGGTCTCCCTGTTCGAGGCGCTGGCCGAATGGATGAGCCAGCCCGCCTACTACACCCGCTACGGCGGGACCCAGCCGCCGCGCATCGGCACCCAGCACGCCACCATCGCCCCCTACGGCGCCTACACCGCGGCCGACGGCCGGCAGGTGCTGCTGTCCATACAGAACGAACGCGAGTGGGTCGCGCTGTGCGAGCGGTTCCTGGAGCGCCCGGACCTGGTGGACGACCCCCGCTTCGCCACCGGCCCCGCCCGTGTGGCCCATCGCGACGAGCTCAACGCCATCGTCGCCGAGCGCTTCCGGCGGTCCGGCTCCCGCGAGGCGATGCGGCTGCTGGACGACGCCGGCATCGCCAACGCCGGGGTCAACGACGTCGCCGACTTCCTCGACCACCCCGTGCTCCGGGAACGCGGCCGCTGGCGGGACGTGCCCACCCCCGGCGGCATGGTCGCGGCGCTCGTGCCGCCCGTCGACATCGACGGCACCGAACCCCGCATGGACGCCGTCCCGGCGCCCGGCGAGCACACCGAGCGGATCCTGGCCGAACTCGGCTACGGCCCCGGCGACGTCGACGCCCTCAGAGACGGCGGCGTCATCTGACCCGCCCCGCACCCGGCAGAAGGAGCACGCCATGAGCACCCTGGACGTCCTGACCGAGGACGAGCGCGCCGTCGTCGCCACGGTGCGCGACTTCGTCGACAAGGAGGTCAGGCCCGTCGTCCGGGACCTGGAACACGCCGGCGCCTACCCCGAGGCCCTGATCGAGAAGATGAAGCGGCTGGGCGTGTTCGGGCTGGCCGTGCCCGAGGAGTACGGAGGCACGCCCGTGTCCACCTCCTGCTTCGTGCTCGTCACCGAGGAGCTGGCGCGCGGCTGGATGAGCCTGGCCGGGGCGATGGGCGGCCACACCGTGGTGGCCAAGCTGCTGCTGCACTTCGGCACGCCGGAGCAGAAGCGCCGCTACCTGCCGCGGATGGCCACCGGCGAGCTGCGGGCGACCATGGCGCTGACCGAGCCCGGCGGCGGGTCCGACCTGCAGGCCATGCGCACCGTCGCGCGCCGCGACGCCGACGGCTACGTGGTCAACGGCGCCAAGACGTGGATCACCAACGCCCGCCGGTCGGGGCTGATCGCGCTGCTGTGCAAGACCGACCCGGACGCCCGGCCCGCGCACCGGGGCGTCTCGATCCTGCTGGTCGAACCGGGCCCCGGCCTGACCGTCTCCCGCGACCTGCCCAAACTCGGCTACAAGGGCGTGGAGAGCTGCGAGCTGGTCTTCACCGACCACCGGGCGCCCGCCGACGCCCTGCTGGGCGGCGCCGAGGGCGCCGGGTTCGCCCAGATGATGAAGGGGCTGGAGACCGGACGCCTGCAGGTCGCGGGCCGCGCCCTCGGCGTCGGCCGGGCCGCGCTGGAGGACGCGCTCGCCTACGCCCAGGAGCGCGAAACGTTCGGCAAGCCCATCTGGCAGCACCAGTCGATCGGCAACTACCTGGCCGACATGGCGACGTCCCTGATGGCGGCCCGCCAGCTCACCCTGTACGCCGCCCGGGAGGCCGACGCGGGGCGCCGCGCGGACATGGAGGCGGGCATGGCCAAGCTGTTCGCCTCCGAGACCGCCATGCAGATCGCGCTGAACGCGGTCCGCATCCACGGCGGCTACGGCTACTCCACCGAGTTCGACGTCGAACGCTACTTCCGCGACGCGCCCCTGATGATCATCGGCGAGGGCACCAACGAGATCCAGCGCAACGTGATCGTCCGCCGGCTCGTCGCGCGCGGCGGCCTGGACGCCTGACGGCGCCTGCCCGGGTGCCTGCCCGGGGGCCCGTACGGGCCCCGGTCCCTGTGGCGGGGGAGGGCACGGGGGCGCCTGTGGTGGCGGGCACTAGGGTTGCCTCGCCGTCACTCCCCTCTTGCCGCCATCGGGTAATCCCCTACCGGCTGTGTACATATGGACCATCTTCGGTGACCCTTTCGGGCGGCTTTCGGTGGGCCACTGGCCCGGTGCTGGGCCTCCGGGCCGGCCGGCACGGGACGCCTTCCGGCACGTCAGCACACCCAGGCACTGCCGTCACACCGGTTTCTAGGGGAGCGGCGTAGGGGTTGCTCAGGGGTACCCCTGACCGACCCCCGCTGTTAGCGTCTTCATCGTTTTGATGGAAATCCCTGGTCGGGCTTCTATCACCTTCTTGGGGGGCTTGAAGAAGGAACAGAAAAGGCGCGAAGAGAAACCGTCAGTCCATGCGACCGAGGTACCGGCCCGGAACACCCGCCAAGCATCCCGTCGACGTTTCGGGCGGTGAAACCGCGCACTCGGGTGTGCGCATTCCTTCGGCACGAGTACGGCTCGCCGGAACGGCCTGTAGAGGCTCCCCCGTCGCCGGCGTGCCGGAGTTGTCTGATTTTCCCTCGCGTGTGCCGGTATGTCGGGGCACATTCCGGAACCGGTGCGCGCAGCCCATCCCCGCTGTACACAGGTGAGACCGAATCGTAGGGGAGTCATAGTGGAGGGGCATCGGAACATCGACCGCGAACCGGTCGTCTACGTGGAGATCAGCAAACTGGCCGGCGCCGACTCGCCGCGGACGTCCGGAGAGGACGCCGAGCACGTGGAGGTGCTGGCCGCGGCGCAGACCGAACTGCCGCCCATCATCGTGCACCGCGCGACGATGCGGGTCATCGACGGGCTGCACCGGCTCAAGGCGGCCAAGCTCCGCGGCGCGGACCGGATCCCGGTCAGGTTCTTCGACGGGGACGAGGCCGACGCCTTCGTGGTGGCGGTCAAATCGAACATCTCGCACGGCCTGCCGCTGTCGCTGGCCGACCGCAAGCGCGCGGCGGAACGCATCATCAAATCGCATCCGCAGTGGTCCGACCGCATGGTCGCCTCCGTCACCGGCATCGCCCCGGGAACGGTCGCCGACATACGCCGGCGCACGGCGGGAACGGTGCCGCCGCAGACGGTCCGGATCGGCCAGGACGGCCGGGCCCGCCCGATCAACGGCAGCGAGGGGCGCCGGCTGGCGTCGGAACTGATCGCCAAGAACCCCGACCTGTCCCTGCGGCAGATCGCGCGGGCCGCGGGCATCTCCCCGGAGACCGCGCGCGACGTCCGCAACCGGATGCGGCGGGGCGAGGACCCGCTGCCGCGCCGCCGGAGCAACACGGTGAGCCTGGCCAGCCGGCGCGCGAGCCACGGCCACGGCGACGCCCGGCGGGCCGTCCGGACGCCGCCCCGGGACCGCGCGGCGATCGTGGAGCGGCTCAAGGCGGACCCGGCGCTGCGGTTCACCGAGACCGGCCGCAACCTGCTGATGCTGCTCAGCATGCACACCCTCAAGGCCGCCGAGTGGGAGGAGATCATCAACAACGTGCCGCCCCACTGCAGCGGCATCGTCGCCCAGCTGGCCCGCGACTGCTCGCAGATGTGGTCGGAGTTCGCGATGAGGGTGGAGCACCAGGTCGCCAACATCGTCTGACGGCCGGCGGGTGGCCTCCGCCGCCTCCCGGCGGGGAGGCCACCGGTTCGCCGTCCCGCGGGCAGCACCCGCACCGCCGCGCATCAGTACTCCCTGCGGTGGAAGACGACCGCCGCGGCGGCCATGGCGACGGCCACGGCGGCGGCGAGCAGCCCCAGACCGGCCCACGGCGGCAGGGCGGGCCGCACCGCCATGATCTGGGCGCCCGCCGTGACCGGCCAGTACGTGCGCGCCAGATCGTCCAGCGGGCCGGGGAGCAGCGGGCACAGTGCGGGGACGACGAGCGCCGCGCCGACGAGGAGCACGAGGGCCGCCGCGGTCGTCCGCACCAGCACCCCCGCCGCGACACCCGCCAGCGCCACCAGGGCGAGGTAGAGTCCGGCGCCCGCAGCGGTGGGAAGCACGCCGGGGCCCGCGTCCGCGCTCCGGGCGAGCAGGAGGGCGGCGGCGCTCGCGCCCCCGCCCGCCGGCAGCGCGACGAGCGCGCACACCGCGGCCTTGGCGGCCAGCAGGCGGCCCCGGCGCGGCGTGGCGGCCAGGCTGGTGCCGATCATGCCGGTGGCGTACTCGGAGGTCACGGCGAGCACGCCGAGCAGCCCGATCGCGATCTGGGCCAGGTGGTAGCCGCACAGGCCGGGCCGGACGCCCCCGAACGCCGCGCACTCGGCGGCCGCCGCCTCGCGGCAGGGGGTCAACCCGGTCAGCACGCCGAAGAGCGCGCACAGCACCAGCATCGCGGCGGCGGCGAGCACCGCGTCGCGGGCCGAGCGCAGCGTGCGGATCTTCGTCCACTCCGCCCAGAGCGCGTTGCGGAAGGTCGCCGACGGGCGCCGCGCCCCGCAGCCGGCGCCCGGGTGCACACGGGTGGCGCACATCAGGCGGCCCTGCCGGCGCGGTCGCCGTTCGCGCCGCTATGGACCAGCTCCAGCAGCACCTCCTCCAGGGACGGCCGCTGCGGGGTGAGCTCGTGCAGGCGGACGCCGTACGCCGCGGCCAGACCGTGGATCTCGGCGCCGTCCATGCCGGACACCACGAGCGTGCGGTCGGTGCCCTCGCGGACGCGGGCGCCCGCCGCGGTCAGCCGGGCGGTGAAGAACCGGTGGTCGTCGCAGCGGATCAGCGCCCGCTGCCGGGCGGCGCACCGGGACAGCTCCTCGGCGCTGCTGTCGGCCACCAGGCGGCCCCGGTCGAGCACGATGAACTGGTCGGCGATCCGCGCCATCTCGCCCATCGGGTGGCCGGTGACCAGCACGGTGCGCCCCTGATCGGCCAGGCGCCGCAGCAGGGTGCGCAGCCAGGCGGCGCCGGCCGGGTCCAGCCCGCCGATCACGTCGTCGTAGATCAGCACCTCGGGGTCGCCGAGCAGGCTGGCGGCGAT
Source organism: Actinomadura keratinilytica (assembly GCF_039539665.1). Taxonomy (NCBI): domain Bacteria; kingdom Bacillati; phylum Actinomycetota; class Actinomycetes; order Streptosporangiales; family Thermomonosporaceae; genus Actinomadura; species Actinomadura keratinilytica. The sequence continues at coordinate 18,812 of NZ_BAABDO010000015.1, read as the reverse complement.
GCCGAGCCGGCGGCGCATCCCGGCCGACAGCACGCGGATGGGCCGCCCGGCCATCTGCTCCAGGCCGACCAGCCGCAGCGCCTCGCCCACCCGCCACCGCGGCAGGCCGTTGCTGCGGGCCAGCCACAGCAGGTGGTCGCCGACCCGGCGGCCCTCGTGCGCCGCCCGCGCGTCCAGCAGCGCGCCGACCTGCCGCATCGGGCTCGGCAGGTCGGCGTAGCGGCGGCCGGCCGTGGTCGCGGTCCCGCTGGTCGGCGCGGTGAGTCCGAGGATCATGCGCAGCGTGGTCGTCTTGCCGGCGCCGTTGGGGCCGATCAGCCCGGTGATCCGGGCGGGCCGGACGGTGACGGTGAGGTCGTCGACCGCCCGGACGGCGCCGTACCGCTTGGTCAGCCGGTGCAGCTCGATCATGTCCCTCCCCTCGACGTGATCTGGTCGTCGCGCCGCCGCGGGCCCGCCGCGGCCGGCTCGGCCGGCTCGGTCGGTCCGGTCGGCTCGGCCGCCGCGCCCGCCGGTCCGGCCGCTTGCGGGCAGCCCGGCGGCCCGGCCCGCAGCCGCCGCACGAGGTCGGCGCGGCGGGTGACGCCGAGCTTGCGGTAGATCCGGGTGAGGTGCTGCTCCACGGTGCTGATGGTGATCAGCAGGGTGTCGGCGATCTGCCGGTTGGTCCGGCCCTGGACGACCAGCGCGGCGACCCGCCGTTCGGCGTCGGTCAGCGCGGCGGCCGGGTCGGCGGGCGCCGCGATCCCGTCCCGCCCCGGCGTCTTGAGCGGGAGCGTCCCGTTGTACGCGGGCACCCGGGGGGCGCCCTGCGCCTTCCCCGTATCCGGCGCCGTCTCCGCCGTGCTCTTCCTCGTCGGCGCCTCGCCGAGCGCCTGCCGGGCCCGGCTGAGCTCGCAGCGCGCGAGCGACAGTTCGTACCGGTCGTCGCACTGCTCCAGGACGCGCACCGCCTCCTCCAGCAGCTCGCCGCGGCGCCGCGGGTCGGCGGCGGCCAGCGCGCGCACCCGCAGCGAGACGCCCAGCGTCCGGCCGGCCCGGTGCCGCACCATGGCCAGCTGCTCGTCGGCCAGCTCCGCGGCCCGGTCGGTCTCGCCCAGCTCCAGCAGCGCCTGCGCCGCGTCCGTGCGCCACGGGACCAGGCCCGGAACGTCGACCCGCCAGTCGCGCATCCGCTCGCCGCAGGTCTGGAAGTCCTCCAGGGCGAGCTCCGGATGCCCGGTCGCCAGATGGAACCGGCCGCGCGCCTGCAGGTAGTGCAGGCCGCAGAGGGTGTCGAGCATGGCGTCGGGCACCGCGATGCCGAGGTGGGTGGCGGCGTCCTCGTAGCGTCCCGCCGCCGTCGTCGCGTACACCGACGCCGCGATGGGCACCCCGATCGCCACTCCCCAGCTCGCCGGGGAGATCCGGGCGAGCGCGGTGCGCGCGTGCTCCTCGGCGGCGGCGAGGTCCCCCTGCCGCACGCAGATCAGCGCGCGTGCGGCCGCCAATGTCGCGTGCCACAGCGGTTCGTGCCGGGCCGCCGCCTCCTCCAGGAGCGGATCGCACCAGCGCGCCGCCGTGTGCGGGTGGTCGTCGTAGACCAGCGCCGCCAGCACCGCCAGCACCGCCCCCGGGGACGTCTCGGTGAGCCGGGTGCCCTGCATGAACTGCTCGGCGGTGCCGCGGACATCGAGGTCGGTCCGGCCGGTCAGCACCTCCCGCAGCGCGGTCGCGGCCCGCAGCCGCCGGTTCTCCAGGCCCGACACGACGTGCCGCGCGGCGGCGGGCCGGTCGGCGGACGCGCCGTCCACCGCGTCGGCATGCCCCGGGTAGACGCACCCCAGCAGCAGCCGCGTGGCCGTCAGGAAGCAGGCGGTCCCGGCCGCGGGCGGCTCCGCCCGCCCGGTGAGCGGGCCGAGGACCTCGGCCGCCTCGTCCGGCCGCCCGTGCCACATCAGGTAGCCGGGCAGCCGGGCGGCGTGCCGCGCGTTCAGCCGCCCGGCCCGCACCGCGTCGACCAGCCCGGGCAGCAGGCGTTCCGCCGACCCCGGGTCGACGAGCCATTCGACGCGGGCCATCGCCATGGTGATCTCCGCCCGCCGCCGGTCGTCCGCGCAGTTCTCGCGGGCCAGCCGGAGGCAGAGCAGGGCGGTGTGCGCGGCGCCCTCGGTGCGGGCCTGCTCGGCCGCCTCCAGCAGCACCGGAACCTTCCAAGACTCCTCGGCGTCCGGGGAGGAGTCCTGCTGTGCGGGATCGGCGGCGTCGGGGGGCGCCTGGGCGGCGGGCCGGCAGGCGGTCTCGGCGGCGATGAGGTGCTCGGCGACGGTCCGGGGCGCCGCGCCGCGGTCGTGCAGCAGCCTGGCGGCCCGTTCGTGCAGCGCCGCGCGCTCCTCGGCGGGCATGCCTTCGAGCACCGCCGCCGGGACGGCCGGGTGCCGGAACCGGCCGGCGTCCAGCAGTCCCGCGGCGTCCATCGTGTCGATCATGTCGGAGACGAACTCGGCGTCCAGGTCCAGCAGCCCGCCCACCAGGGCGGGCGGGCACGGCTCGCGCAGGATCGCCAGGGCGCGGGCGACGCGGCGCATCTCCGGGCCGCCGCGGTGCAGGCAGTGCAGCACGGCCCGGGGGAACGCGTCGCCCACGGCGAGGCCGGCCGCGTCCCGCACCGGGCCGTCGTGCGGCGGGACGCGCTCGTCCTGCAGCAGGGCCTGCACGAGGGCCGGGTTGCCCCCGGTGACCGCGTCGCAGACCGGGGCGAACTCGTGCGCCCGGCGGGGGTCGAGCCTGGTCCTGAGTAACTGCACCTGGCCGCGGCGCGACAGCGGCTTGAGCCGCAGCCGCCAGTAGTGCGGCTGGCTCTGCAGGTCGGCGTGGAACCAGGGGTGCTCGCGGCGGGGCCCGATGCGCTCGGTGAGCACCAGCACGATCGGGGCCGCCTTGAGCCGGTACGCCACGTAGGACAGGAAGCTGAGGGACGCGGCGTCGGCGTGGTGCACGTCGTCGACGCCGATGACCAGGGGGGTGCGCGCCGCCATGCCGAGCAGGACCCTGCACAGCTCCTGCAGGACGGGCCAGGTCGTCTGGGCGGTGGTCTCGGGCTGGAACTCGCCCCCGGCGAAGGCGGCGGTGCCGATCTGCTCGTCCAGCAGCCGCCTGGCGTCCTCGCGTCCGGGGGGAAGCGCCACCCCGCGGAACAGCTGCCGCACCACGCCCAGCGGGGACCGCTGCCCGGCGTGCGACGCCGTCGCGCCGAGGTAGACCGCGCCCGCCGCGGTGGCGTGCTCGGCGAGGGAGTGCAGCAGAGCGCTCTTGCCGGACGCCACCGTGCCGCCGACGACCACCACCTTCCCGTGGCCGTCCAGCGACTCGGCGAACAGGCTTCGCAGTGTCGTCAATTCCAGTTCTCGCTCGATCAGATTCATGTGCGCGCCCCGAGGAAGTGGAATCAACCTGCTAGTCGGCAGTGGGGTGGACGGTTCCGTTCTCTCGGCCGGTGTGCGACATTCGAGGTCCTCCAGGTGCCCGGTCGGCTCGGAAGGGGAGACGACGCGAGCCAACCACTGGCGATGTCACAAGGCGGTAACGTGACGTCCGTCTCAGGGAGACGCGGGGGACGGCGGGCCTCGACGGGTCCCCGCGGGGGACGGCGGATGGCAGGCTCCGGACAGGGCGTCTTCCGTCGGTGCGGGCGAAGACGCAGGTCACCCCCCATCTCAACTACGCTTTGTAGGCAAATGGTAGCTGATGGTGATTTGATCCGTCGTCGCTCTGGTGCGAACGTCGTGAAGGACCGGTCGTCGACGCCCCCTGCCATGCGCACCTGAGCACGACTGTGGGACGCGACAGTGCCGGACCGTTGGGGCGCGGACACAGACTGCAACCTTTGCGGGGGGATCGCCGCATGCGCATTGTGGAGCGGACGGGGGAACTGCTCACTTTGCAGAATCTGCTGACGCCGGACCGGGATCGGCCGGGGAAGGTCGTGCTGATCGAGGGCGCCGCGGCCACCGGGAAGACGACGCTGATGCACGCGTTCGCCGCACGCGCGGTCGAGGCCGGGGCCGCCTTCCTGAGCGCCTCGGCGTCGCCGGCCGAACGCGAGCTGCCGCTGAGCGCCGTCAACCAGCTCTTCCACGATCCGGCGCTGCCGCCCGCGGAGGTCGAGCGGGCGGACCGGCTGATCCAGGACGGGTCCCTGACGGTGCGGGCGCTCGGCGTCCGCCCGGCGGGCGGGGCGGCGGGCGAGGCCGCGGCCCAGGTCCCGGCGCCCATCCTCAGCAGGCTGACCGCGATCGTGCTCAAGGCCGCCGAGCAGCGGCCGCTGGTCGTCGGGGTCGACGACATCCACCACGCCGACGCCGCGTCGGTGCAGTTCCTGCTGTACCTGGCCCGGCGCATCGGGACCGCCCGGGTGGTGCTGGTGCTGACCGAGTGCCTGCGCCCGACCCGGTCGCATTCGCTCCTGCACACCGACCTGCTGCGCGAGCCGCACTGCCGGCGGCTGCGGCTGCGGCCGCTGTCGGAGGAGGGCGTGGCCGAGCTGCTCGCCGAGCACGTCGGCACCGCGATCGCGGCGCGGCTGGCGCCCGAGTGCCACCGGGTGACCGGCGGCAACCCCCTGCTGGTGAACGCGCTGATCGAGGACCACCGGATGGCCGAGCCGACCCGGCCGGTCAGCCTGACCTTCGGCGACGCGTTCCGGCAGGCGGTGCTCACCTGCCTGTACCGGGCGGAGGCCACGACGCTCGCCCGCGCCATCGCGGTGCTGCCGGGCGGGGTGTCCGGCGGGCTGCTCGGCGAGCTGGTCGACGCCGACGCCGCATCGGTCGTCGCGACCTGCCAGGTGCTGCAGGCGGCCGGGCTGCTGGACGCCGAGAGCTTCCGGCACGAGGCGCTGCGCGCGGCGGTGCTGGGCGGGATGCGCCCGGACGAGCGGACCGCGCTGCACCTGCGCGCCGCCGAACTGCTGCACCGCCACGGCGCGCCCGCCGCGGTGGTCGCCGAGCGCCTGCTGGCCGCCGACCGGGCCCGGGCGCCGTGGGCGGTGGCGGTGCTGCGGGACGCGGCCGAGCAGGCGTTCGCCGAGGGCCGGGTGGCGGACGCGACCGACCTGCTGCGGCTGGCGCTGCGCGAGTGCGGCGACGACGACCAGCGCCCGGCCGTCCAGCTGGACCTGGCCCGCGCCGAGTGGCGGATCGACCCGGCGACCGCGGCCCGGCACCTGCCCGACCTGGTCCGCGGCCTGCGCCGGGGGCGCCTGCCCGCCGGCGGCGGCGCCACCCTGGTCAGCTGGATGCTGTGGCTCGGCCGCCCCCACGACGCGCTGGAGATCCTGACGGAGGTGTCCGGCGGCGTCGCCGTGCCGCACGCCGACCCCGGGCGGCGGGCCGAGCGCGGGCCGTGCGCCGAGCCGTCGCCGTGGTGGCTGCCCTACGCCTACCCGGGGCTGACCCGGCTGGAAGGGCTCGGGGACATCCTGCGCCCGCCGGGAGACGCACCGGACACGTCCGTCCCGGTGCCCGTCGCGCCGTCGCCGCGCACCGAGGCGATGCTGGTGAACGCGCTTTCGCGGGGAGCGGTCCAAGAAGCGGTCCAGCGGGCCGAGCAGCTCCTGGAGGAGGCGGGGCCCGCGTTCCGGTCGCCGCTGCCGGTCGCGGCGATCGCGGCGCTGGTCTACGCCGACGAACTCGACGCCGCCGAGCGGTGGTGCGACACCCTCGGCAGGTCCACGGCCTCGTGGCCGCCGCAGGGCCGGGCCCTGCTGATGGCCATGCGCGCGCTGGTCCACCAGGCGCGCGGCCGCCTGGAGTCCGCGGTGAAGTGCGCCCGCGAGGCCCTCACCCTCATGACCCCCAAGGGCTGGGGCGTGGTCATCGCGATCCCGCTCGCCACGATGGTGGTGTCGCTGACGGCGGCGGGCCGGTACGAGGAGGTCGAGGAGTACCTCGACATGCCGCTGCCGGAAGGGCTGTTCCACAGCCCGTTCGTGCTGCCCCACCTGCAGGCCCGCGGCCGCTACTACCTCGCGATCAACCGGCCGAAGGCGGCGCTGGCCGAGTTCCGCACCTGCGGCGAGCTGATGACGGTGTGGGGGTTCGACCTCCCCGGGCTCGTGCCGTGGCGCACCGACATGGCGCAGGCCCACCTCGTCCTCGGCGACCGGCAGAACGCCAGGCGGCTCGCGGCCGAGCAGCTGCGGATGCTGTCGCCCGCCCAGGCCCGCACGCGCGGGGCCACGCTGCGCACGCTCGCCGCCGCCTCCGACGCCGACCGGCGCACCGAACTGATCACCGAGGCGGTGGAGCTGCTGGAGCGGTCGGGCGACCGGCTGGAGCTGGCCCGCGCACTCGCCGATCTCAGCGAGCTGTACCAGGCCACCGGCCAGGAGCGGCGGGCCCGCGCGGTGGAGCAGCGCGCCCGCGCGCTGGCGGCCGAGTGCGGCGCCGGCGAGATCGGCGGCACGCTGTCGCCGCGCCTGGCCGGGGCGGACGAGCGCGGCGAGAACGCGGGCCCCGACCTGCTGCACGGCCTGAGCGTGGCCGAGCTGCGGGTGGCCGCGCTGGCGGTCGACGGGTACACCAACCGGCAGATCGCGCGCCGGCTGCACGTCACCACCAGCACCGTGGAACAGCACCTGACGAAGGTGTACCGCAAGCTGCAGATCAGCCGCCGGACCGACCTTCCGGTGACCCTGCTGCTGCAGTCGACCCAGGATTTCCCGGCGTAGCGGCCCCGGGGAAAGGCCGCTGCGCCGGGAACGGTACCCCCGATCGGAATTGAACCGACAACATAACCCTTTTAAGGGGTTCGCCTCTGCCAATTGGGCTACGGGGGCGGAACGATTCTAACTACGGCCCGGCGGGGTTCTCCATGTCCATTGTCAGGGATTGCGCCACGCGGCCGTCCGGGCGCTTGTGGGCGGCCGCCGGCCCCATGGAAATCCATGCTGGCACGGTGCGTCCGCCGACTCGTCCAAGTGCGCAGAAACGCTGCTTGGACGGGCTGTCCGAACCCGGCCGCGAATCGATCGGCCTGCTGCGGCAATGCCCGCTGTCCGGGGCGTGCGGCACCGCCGTCCGACCTTGTCGGCCGTTCCGCCGCGTGCAATCCTGACCGGGCCGAGGACACTCCGCAGTTCAATGCCACTTGGGTCCGCATGCCCGGACGGAGCAGCGAAATCATGGAAAACGCTCGGACGGTCGCCTCGTGAGCGGGGGAGACATCGATATCCAGCAGGCCGGGGCCCGCGCGCTCGACGACGCGCCCGGCGACGCGCTCGACAACCCGGCCGGCACCGCGCCCGGCGGCGTGCCCGGCAAAGCGTCCGGTGATGCGTCCGCCGACCGTGCGCGGCCGGAGCCGGCGGCCGCCGCGGCCGCGCTGCGCAAGGAGGAACTGCACGCCAGCGTGTCCAGCCCGCTCCTGGACACCATGAACTTCCTCAACGAGATCACCTTGCGCTATCCCGAGGCGATCTCCTTCGCGCCCGGCCGCCCCTACGACGGCTTCTTCGACAACGAGCAGATCTTCACCCACATCCGCCGGTTCCTCGACCACCTGGCCGCGCAGGGCGGCACGCCGCAGGACGTGCGCACCGCCGTGTTCCAGTACGGCCCGACCGCCGGCCAGATCCGGGACGTCCTGGCCGACTCCCTGCGCGTGGACGAGGGCATCGACGTGCCGCCCGAGTCGATCGTGGTGACGGTCGGCGCGCAGGAGGGCATGCTGCTGGTGCTGCGCGCCCTCCTCGGCGGCCCCGACGACGTGCTGCTGGTGTCCAGCCCCTGCTACGTGGGCATCACCGGCGCGGCCCGCGTGCTGGACGTCGCCGTCACGGCGGTCGAGGAGCGGGAGGGCGGGGTCTCCTGCGACGACGTCGAGGCGGCGATCCTGGCCGAACGCGCCCGCGGCCGCCGCCCGCGCGCCTTCTACGTGGTGCCCGACCACGCCAACCCGTCGGGCAACACGATGGACCTGAAGAGCCGGCACGCGCTGCTCGACCTGGCCGCCCGCCACGACGTCCTCATCCTGGAGGACACCCCCTACCGGCTGGTCAGCCCGGGCACGCCGCTGCCGACCCTGAAGGCCCTGGACCGGGAGCGGCGGGTCGTGCACCTCGGCTCGTTCTCCAAGACGCTGTTCCCCGGCGCCCGGGTCGGCTTCGTCATCGCCGACCAGCCGGTCGTGGACGCCGACGGCCGCGAGGGCGGCCTGCTGGCCGACGAACTCGCCAAGATCAAGAGCATGGTGACGGTGAACACCTCCTCGCTCAGCCAGGCCGTCGTGGCGGGCGCGCTGCTGGCCTCGGACGGGCGGCTGTCGGTGCTCAACGCCGAAGCGGCCGAGTACTACGGGCGGGCCATGCGCGCGGTCCTCGCGGGGCTCGACCGCAGCATCCCGGCCGACCGCCGCGCCGCGCTCGGCGTGCGCTGGAACCGGCCCACCGGCGGGTTCTTCCTGCGGATGCAGGTGCCGTTCCGCGCCGACAACGCGGCGCTCGCCCGGTCCGCGCAGGACTTCGGCGTGATCTGGACGCCGATGTCGTACTTCTATCCGCAGGGCGGCGGCGAGCACGCCATCCGGCTGTCCACCAGCTACCTGACCGCGGCGGAGATCGAGGAGGGCACCGCCCGGCTCGCCCGCTTCATCGAGGCGGAGAGCGCGGCGTCGCGATGACGGCCCCATTAGAGACGCGGCCCGGCCGCGCCCCGGAGGGCGACGGCCACGCCAACGGGCGGGCCGCCGCGGACGGGCGAGCGACCGATGACGGACCGGCGACGGCGGCCGGACCGGCGGCATCGGACGGACTGGCGACCGCGGACGGGCACGTCAACGGCAACGGCCACCGCCCGCAGCCGGCGCCGCCGCCGTCGATGGACGTGCTGCGCGAAAGGCACGCCGGGCTGCGCGCCCGCATCGTCGGCGGCGACCGGGCCGCCATCGAACGGCAGCACCGGCTCGGCAAGCTCACCGCGCGCGAGCGGCTCGACCTGCTGCTGGACGAGGGCTCCTTCGTCGAGACCGACCTGTACCGCCGCCACCAGGCCACCGGACTCGGTATGGGGGACCGCCGCCCGCACACCGACGGCGTGATCACCGGCTCCGGCGAGATCTTCGGCCGCCGGGTGTTCGTGTACGCGCAGGACTTCACCGTGTTCGGCGGGTCGCTGGGCGAGGCGCACGCCGCGAAGATCCACAAGGTGATGGATCTGGCGCTGGAGAACGGCGCGCCGCTGATCGGGTTGAACGACAGCGGCGGCGCCCGCATCCAGGAGGGCGTGATGGCCCTGAACGGGTACGGGGGGATCTTCCGCCGCAACGTGCGGGCGTCCGGGGTGATCCCGCAGATCAGCGTGATCATGGGGCCGTGCGCGGGCGGAGCGGCGTACTCGCCGGCGCTGACCGACTTCACGTTCATGGTGCGCGGCACCGCGCAGATGTACCTGACCGGCCCGGACGTGGTGGAGGCGGTCAGCGGGCACCGGGTGAGCCACGCCGAGCTGGGCGGCGCCGATGTGCACGGCGAACGCACCGGTGTGGCCACGTTCGTGTACGACGACGAGGAGACGTGCCTGGCCGAGGTGCGGTACCTGGTGTCGCTGCTGCCGTCCAACAACCTGGAGCCCGCGCCCGCGCTCCCGCCGACCGGGGCCGCCGACGACGAACGCCCCCGGCTGGCCGAGATCGTCCCGGTGGAGCCGAACAAGCCCTACGACATGCACCGGGTCGTCGAGGAGCTGGTGGACGGCGGCGAGTTCATCGAGCTGCACGAGCAGTGGGCGCGGAACGTCATCTGCGCGCTGGGCCGCATCGACGGCGAGGTCGTCGGGGTGGTGGCCAACCAGCCGATGGTGCTGGCCGGGGTGCTGGACGCCGACGCCGCGCAGAAGGCCGCCAGGTTCGTACGGTTCTGCGACGCGTTCGGCATTCCGCTGGTGACGCTGGTGGACGTGCCCGGCTTCCTGCCCGGCGTCGAGCAGGAGCACGACGGCATCATCCGGCACGGCGCCAAGCTGCTGTACGCCTACTGCGAGGCGACCGTGCCGCGCGTCCAGGTGATCCTGCGCAAGGCCTACGGCGGCGCGTACATCGTCATGGACTCGCGGTCGATCGGCTGCGACCTGTCGCTGGCCTGGCCCACCAACGAGATCGCCGTGATGGGCGCCGAAGGCGCCGTCAACGTGGTCTTCCGCAAGCAGCTGGCCGCCGCCGACGACCCCGCCGCGCTGCGCGCCGAGCTGATCGCCGAGTACACCCGGCAGCTGGTGCACCCGCTGTTCTCGGCGGAGCGGGGACTGGTGGACGACGTCATCGACCCGGTGCAGACCCGGGCCGCGGTCGCCCGCGGCCTGGCCATGCTGCGGCAGAAGCGCGGAGCCGCGCCGCAGCGCAAGCACGGCAACGTGCCCCTGTGAAACCCCTGTGAACCCTTTCGGGAAGGTGGCTGAAGTGATCAGATGCGGTGTCACAACGACCGGCTGCGACCCTCGATCGGCGGCGTCATGACCACCGCGGCGGACGCGCCTCCGCTGGAGGCCATGGAGACGGACCTGAGCACCGCCCGCGAGCGGCTGGCGGAGGCCGCACAGCACGTCGAGGACCTGGTGGCCGCCGCGCCGGACCCCGCCGAACGCGAACCGGAGGTGCGCGAGCGGATCGCCGCCGCGACCGGCGCGGTGCGGGCGCTGCGGGCGCGGTTCATGGACGTGCACGCCGACGCGGTGTACGACGAGCTCACCGACGGCCGCGCCGTCGAGCTGCGCATGGCGGAACTGGTGGAGGCCGCCGCGACCGCCTTCCCCGGCCTGGTCCCGACCCCGGAGATGATCGCCGTCGAGCGGTCCCGGCCGCAGGCCGCCAAGGAGGGCCGGGAGATCGACCAGGGCATCTTCCTGCGCGGGGTGCTGCGGTCGCCGGTGGCCGGCCCGCACCTGCTCGACGCGATGCTGCGTCCCACGCCCCGCGCGCTGGCGCTGCTGCCGGACTTCACCCGCACCGGCCTGGTGGAGACCAAGTCGGTCCGGGTGGAGCGCCGCGACGGCGTGGCCTACCTGACGATGTGCCGGGACGACTGCCTGAACGCCGAGGACGAGCAGCAGGTCGACGACATGGAGACCGCCGTCGACCTGGCGCTGCTCGACCCGGCCGTGCGGGTCGGGGCGCTGCGCGGCGGCGAGATGACCCACCCCCGCTACCGCGGCCGGCGGGTGTTCAGCGCGGGCATCAACCTCAAGCGCCTGCACGGCGGCGGCATCTCGCTGGTCGGCTTCCTGCTGCGGCGCGAGCTGGGCTACATCCACAAGATCGTGCGGGGCGTGCGGGTCGAGCAGGACGCCTGGTGGCAGTGGCCCGCGGTGGACAAGCCGTGGGTGGCCGCCGTGGACTCCTTCGCCATCGGCGGCGGCATGCAGCTGCTGCTGGTGTTCGACCACGTGATCGCCGCGTCGGACGCCTACTTCAGCCTGCCCGCCGCGCAGGAGGGCATCGTCCCGGGCGCCGGCAACTTCCGGCTCGGCCGGGCCGGCGGGCCGCGGCTGTCCCGCCAGGTCATCCTGGGCGGCCGCCGCGTATGGGCGACCGAACCGGACGCGCGGGCGGTGGTCGACGAGGTCGTCGAGCCGGGCGAGCTCGACGCGGCGCTCGAACGCAGCGTGCGCAGCCTGCAGGGCCCGGCGGTGCTCACCAACCGGCGCATGCTGAACCTCGCCGAGGAGCCGCCGGAGGAGTTCCGCCGCTACATGGCCGAGTTCGCGTTGCAGCAGGCCCTGCGCATCTACGGGCAGGACGTGCTGAACAAGGTCAGCCGGTTCACCGTCCGGCCGTCATGACCGGCCCCGGCGGCGCCGACCGGGTGCGCTACGAGAAGAAGGGGCACCTGGCCCGCGTCACCCTGAACCGGCCCGACGTGCTGAACGCGATGGACCTGCGGATGCACGAGGAGCTCGGCGCCGTGTGGGACGACGTCGAACGCGACGACGACGTGCGCGTCGTGGTGCTCACCGGCGCCGGCGACCGGGCGTTCTCGGTCGGGCAGGACCTCAAGGAACGCGCCCGGCTCACCCGTGAGGGCGCGCCGCCGACCACCTTCGGCAGCCGCGGCCAGCCCGGCTGGCCGCGGCTCACCGAGCGGTTCTCCTTCGCCAAACCGGTGGTCGCCCGGGTGAACGGCTACGCCCTCGGCGGCGGCTTCGAACTGGCCCTGGCCTGCGACATCATCATCGCCTCCGAGCGGGCGGTGTTCGCGCTGCCGGAGGTGCGGCTCGGCCTGGTCCCCGGCGCCGGCGGCGCGTTCCGGCTGGCGCGGCAGCTGCCGTTGAAGATCGCCATGGGGTACCTGCTGACCGGCCGCCGGATGAGCGCGGCGGAGGCGCTGCGGTACGGGCTGGTCAACGAGGTCGTCCCGCACGACGAGCTGGACCGCCGCGTCGAGGCGTGGACCGACGACCTGCTGCGCAGCGCCCCGCTGTCGGTGCGGGCGATCAAGGAGGCGGTGCTGCGGTCGGTCGACATGCCGCTGGAGCAGGCGTTCGCCACCCGGTTCGTCTGGGAGGAGCGGCGCATGCACAGCCGCGACGCCGCGGAGGGGCCGCGGGCGTTCGCGGAAAAACGCGATCCGCAGTGGTGCGGATATTGACATCGCGGCGGACGATAAAAGATCAGGGGCGTGCCGGACCGGCGCGCCCCTCGCCTTTTCCGGGCGCTGTCCAAGTATCGAGAACGCGCGGTTGGACACCGCCCCGCCGGCGCCTCCGCACCCTGCCACCTGCACCGCCGTCCCAGAGCGGGCGGAGCGCCGAAAACCGCCGGCGTCCGCCGGCAAAACCCGGGTGGTGGACAGCCGGACCGTAGAGCAGAATCCCGGTTCGGGGCATCCGAGTGAAATTCCAATCCAAGGAGTGGTCGTGGCCAATCCGTTCGACGACGAAGACGGGACGTTTTACGCCCTCGTCAACGACGAGGGCCAGTATTCGCTGTGGCCGACGTTCGCCGAGGTGCCGGCGGGCTGGGAGATCGTCCACGGCGAGGACACCCGCCAGGCGTGCCTGGACTACATCGAGGAGCACTGGACCGACATGCGTCCCAAGAGCCTGATCGCGGAGATGGAGCGCCAGGCGCCATGATCGGCGGTCCGGGACCGGTCATGACGATCCGCGGGTTCGGGGAGGACACCGACTCGACCCGCCAGCGCGTCACGCCGGGTACGGCGCGGCGCGCCCTTCCCTACGCCAGGCCGTACCGCTGGACCATCGCGGCGCTGCTGCTGCTCACCTCGCTCGTCGCGGTGGCGCAGGTGGCGAGCCCCCTGCTGCTGAAGATGGTCATCGACGAGGGCATCATCCCCCGGCACAAGGCACTGGTCGTCTGGCTCGCGCTGGCGGTCGCCGGTCTGGCGCTGCTGGAGGCGGTGCTGACGTTCACCGAGACCTGGCTGTCGGGGAAGATCAGCGAAGGGCTCGTCTACGACCTGCGCACCGAGGTGTTCGACCACGTCCAGCGGCAGCCGATCGCGTTCTTCACGCGGACGCAGACCGGGTCCCTGGTCAGCAGGCTGAACACCGACGTGGTCGCGGCCCAGCAGGCCGTCACCACCCTGCTGTCGCAGTCGGTGTCCAGCCTGCTGTCGCTGATCCTCGTGCTCGGCACGATGTTCTACCTGTCCTGGCAGATCACCCTGCTGGCGCTGGTGGCGCTGCCGCTGTTCCTGCTGCCCGGCCGGCTGGTGGGCCGCCGCCTGCAGGGCCTGATGCGCGAGTCCATGCAGCTCAACGCCGAGATGGGCACGCTGATGCACGAGCGCTTCAACATCGCCGGCGCGCTGCTGGCCAAGCTGTACGGGCGCCCCGACAACGAGAAGCGCCTGTTCACCGAGCGCGCCGGGCGGGTCCGCGACATCGGCGTCGTCACCACGGTGTACTCGCGGATGCTGCTGGTGTCGGTGACCCTGCTGGGCTCCCTGGCCACCGCCCTGGTGTACGGGCTCGGCGGCGTGCTGGTGGTGGACGGCTCGTTCCAGCTCGGCACGCTGGTGGCGCTGGCCGTGCTGCTGACGCGGCTGTTCGGCCCGATCAACCAGCTGTCGTCGATGCAGGCGAGCGTGATGACCGCGCTGGTCAGCTTCGACCGCCTGTTCGAGGTGCTGGACCTCAAGCCGCTCATCGCGCAAAAGCCCGGCGCGGTGGCGCTGGACCGCTCGCGCGGCGCGCCGGACATCGAGTTCGACGCCGTGTCGTTCCGCTACCCCAAGGCGGCGGAGGTGTCGCTGTCCTCGCTGCAGGGCCACGGCGCCCCGCCCGAACGCGGCGACGACGCGCTGACCCTGGACGCTATCTCGTTCCGCGTCCCGGCGGGCACCCTGACGGCGCTGGTCGGACCGTCCGGCGCGGGCAAGACGACGATCACCCAGCTGGTGCCGCGGCTCTACGACCCGGTGTCGGGGACCGTGCGGATCGGCGGGCACGACGTGCGGGACCTGACGTTCGACTGCCTGCGCGACACCGTCGGCATGGTCACCCAGGACGCGCACCTGTTCCACGACACCCTGCGGGCGAACCTGCTGTACGCACGCCCCGACGCCGAGGAGCGGGAACTGGTCGAGGCGTGCAAGGCCGCGCAGATCTGGGACCTGATCGCCGCCCTGCCCGACGGCCTGGACACCGTGGTCGGCGACCGCGGCTACCGCTTCTCCGGCGGGGAGAAGCAGCGCCTGGCGATCGCCCGGCTGCTGCTCAAGGCGCCGTCGATCGTGGTGCTGGACGAGGCCACCGCGCACCTGGACTCCGAGTCGGAGGCCGCGATCCAGCAGGCGCTGAAGACCGCGCTGCGGGGCCGCACCTCGCTGGTGATCGCGCACCGGCTGTCCACGATCCGCGACGCCGACCAGATCCTGGTCGTCGACGCGGGCCGCATCGTGGAGCGCGGCACGCACGAGGAGCTGCTGGAGGCGGGCGGGCTCTACGCCGAGCTGCACCGCACCCAGTTCACCCGGCAGCCGTCCCGCAACGGCGCCGCGCCCGCGCCCGCCGGCCCCGGCTACGGCGACCCGAACGGCGCCGGACTGCCGCCGCTGGAGGGGGTGCCGCCCGGCGGCATGATGATGCCGCCGCCGATGCAGGGGCCGCCGCCGATGCAGGGGCCGCCGCCCATGCAGGGTCCGCCTCCCGGCGGGCCGCCCATGCAGGGACCGCCGATGGGCCCGCCGCCCGGCGGGGGGCCCATGCCCGGCGGCCGTCCGCCGCACGGATCGGGCTGAGGAGGTGCCGGGGTTGGTCGCCGACCTTACCGCCGGGACGCTGCTGGAACTGGCCGCGGCGGGGCGCCTGGCCGCCGAGTACCCGCTGGTCTGCCGGATTGTGGCGGCGCTGGCGGAGCAGGAGCAGGCGCGGGGCGGGCTGACGCGCGCCGGACGCCTGCTGGAACGGGTGGACCCGGCCGAGATCCAACGGCTCCACCCGGACCTTCCGGGCGTCTCCGTCGGCATCACCGGGCACGGCACCCTGTCCGGGCTCACACCCCCGCTGCGGGCCGAGTTCGCCCGGCACGGCCTGGTCGCCCGTCCCATGGTCACCGGCTTCGACGGGTACGTGCGGGAACTGGGCGACCCGGACAGCGAACTGTCCACCGCACGGCCCGACCTGGTGCTGTGCGTGCTCGACCCGGCCATGGTGTTCGACGAGGTCCCGGTGCCGTGGACACCGGAGGACGTCGAACGCGCCGCCACCGCCAAGGTCGCGCTCATCGAACGGCTCGCCGAGCGGTACACCGGCACGGGACGCGGCACCCTGGTGCTGAACACGATGCCGCTGACGCGCCGCCACACCGCACAGCTCGTCGACTGGCGCTCCCGGGCGCGGCTCGGCGCGGTGTGGCGGCGGGCCAACGCCCGCCTGCTGGCGTTGGCCGACCGGCACCCGTCCGTCGTGGTGATCGACCTGGACCCGCTCGTCGCCGAGGGCGTCCCGGTCGGCGACGACCGGCTCGGCACCTACGCCAAGGCCCACCTCACCGACGACCTGCTGGCCGACTACGCCCGCGAGATCGGCCACCTGGCCAGAAACCTCGTCGGCCGCACCAAGAAATGCCTGGTGCTCGACCTGGACGACACGCTGTGGGGCGGGGTGCTCGGCGACGACGGCGTGGACGGCATCGAGCTCGGCGGCGGCTACCGCGGCGAGGCGTTCCTGGCGTTCCAACGCGTCGCCAAGCAGCTCGGCGCGCAGGGCGTGCTGCTGGCCGCCGTCAGCAAGAACGACCCCGACCTGGTGGAACGCGCGCTGCGCGACCACCCGGCGATGGCGCTGCGGGAGGCCGACTTCGTCCAGGTCGTCGCCAACTGGCGGCCCAAGCACGAGAACCTGGCCGGCCTCGCCGACCGGCTCGGCCTGGCCGTCGACAGCTTCGTCTTCGTCGACGACAGCCCCTACGAACGCGGCCTCGTCCGGCGCGAGCTGCCCGGCGTCGCCGTCGTCGACGTGGACGGCGAACCCGCCCTGCACGCCGCGCGACTGCTGCGCGACGGCTGGTTCGACCAGCGGGAGCTGACCGGCGAGGACCGGGTCCGCCCCGCCCGCTACCGGGAGGAGGCGGCCCGCAAGGGCTTCCTCGACCGCTTCGACTCCGTCGAGGACTACCTGCGCGAACTGGACGTGCGGGTCCGGGTGGGCCCGGCGACCGAAGCGGAGGCCGCCCGCGTCTCCCAGCTCACGCTGCGCACCAACCAGTTCAACCTGACCGGCCGGCGGCTGCAGCCGCAGGACGTCCGGCGGCTGCTGGACGACCCCGACGCGCTCGTCCTGGCCGTGCACGTCGCCGACCGGTTCGGCGACAGCGGCCTGGTCGGCGCGGTCCTCGCCCGCTGGCGGGGCGACCTGCTGCACATCGACAACTTCCTGCTCAGCTGCCGGGTCTTCTCCCGGTCGGTGGAGGAGGCGTGCCTGAACTGGGTGCTGCGGCACGCGCGGGACCGCGGCGCCGCCGCGGTGCTCGCCGGATACCGGCCCGGCAAGCGCAACGGCCTGGTCCGCGACTTCTACCCGCGCAACGGGTTCGTCCCCGAGGGCGACGACGGGACCACGCTGACCTTCCGGCACCCGCTCACCGAGATCGCGCCGCCGCCCGCGCACATCCGTCTCGTCGAGGTCCATGAAGCGCCGTGACACCCGCTCGGGGGGAACCATGAACAGTGCCGTGGAATTCGTCGCGCTGCTCCGCGCCGAACTGGGGCTCCCGCTGACCGAGGACGACCTGGAACGCGCGCTGCACGAACTCCCCGGCTGGGAATCGGTGCACCTGCTGTGGCTGGTCACCATCCTCGAACAGCACACCGGCCGCCGGATCAACGTCGTGGACCTGCTGGAGGCCCCCAACCTGCGGTACGTCTACGACCTCGCCGCCGACGAGCAGGGGGTGCGCGATGCCCGCTGACGACCGCCTTCCGCTGTCGGCCGCGCAGTACGACCTGTGGCTCGCCCAGCGGGTCGGGGCGCCCAGCGCCACCTACAACTCCGGCGAATACCTCGACATCCGCGGCCCGGTGGACGAGACCGCGTTCGCCCGCGCCGTCCGCGCCGCCGTCGCCGAGGCGGACGTGCTGCACGTCCGGATCGTCGAGGACGGCGAACGGCCCTGGCAGATCCCGCACGCCGCCGGGGACTGGGACCTGCCCGTGCTCGACGTCAGCGGGGAACCCGACCCGGAAGGGGCCGCGCTCGGCTGGATGCGCGGCGAACTCGCCGCACCGGCCGACCCCCTGCGGGACCGGCTGTTCGCCTTCGCCCTGTTCCGCGTCGCACCCGACCGGTACTTCTGGTACCAGCGCTACAACCACGTGGTGATGGACGCCTACGGCTGGTCGCTGATCGCCCGCCGCGTCGCCGACGTCTACACCGCGCTCGTCCAGGGCCGCGAACCGGCGCCGGCGCGGTTCGGCTCGCTGCGCGACCTGCTGGAGGAGGAACGCGCCTATCGCGACTCCGCCGACTTCACCGCCGACCGCGCGCACTGGACCGGGCGTTTCGCCGACCGGCCCGATCCGGTGACCCTCGGCTCCGGCGCGGCGCCCGGCGAGTTCCGCCGGGACGCGGTGCGGGCACCGCTCGGCGAACGGCTCCGCGACCTGGCGCGGCGCGCCGGCACCAACTGGTCCACCGTGGTCACCGCGGCCGCCGCGGCCTACTTCGGACGGCTGGCCGACGGCGGCGACACCGTCTTCAGCCTCGCCATGACCGGCCGCATCAGCCCCCTGGCCGGACGCACTCCCGGCACGCTGGCCAACGTCCTGCCGTTCCGGCTGGACGTGCCGCCCGGCGCGACCCTGCTCGACCTCGCCGGGCGGGTGCGCGACGCGCTCCGCGACACGGTGCGGCACCAGCGCTACCGGGGCGAGGACCTGCGGCGGGAACTCGGCTGGCCCGCCGGGCGGTACTTCGGCCCCGTCCTCAACATCATCGGCTTCGAACGCGTGCTGGACTTCGCCGGCGCCCCCGCGACCGCCCACGACCTGTCCATCCGCCCCGTGGACGAGTTGTCGATCGTGGTGCGCGGCGGCGACGAGACCTCCATCGAGTTCGAGACGAACTCCGCCCCCGAAGCCCTGGCCCACCGCGAGCCGTTCGTCCGCTTCCTGGAAGCCGCGGTGACCTCCCCGGACCTCCCGGTGGGCCGCGCGTCCCTGCTCGACCAGGCCGGCCGCGACCTGGTGGTGGCGGGCTGGGGCGGCACCGGCGGCACCGGCGGCTCGCTGGTCGACCTGTTCGAGGAGCGGGTGGATGCGGTGCCGGGTGCGGTGGCGGTGGTCGATGGGGGTCGGGTGTGGTCGTTTGCGGAGTTGGACG